>CAZNDR010000276.1:0-1740 GCA_964571835.1 uncultured Cytophagia bacterium
ACTGAATTATAGATTTCTTTTCGCCCGATGCTTTCGTTGATATCGAGCTGATAGGTCGAAACATCGCGGTGATAGATTTGCGAGCGCAAAGTAAAAACGCCGTCAGTTGGTAACGGTTGATTAATATCGAGAATGCCCTGATACATGATTCTGCCGACTGTGTTAAAAACCGGCAACGCGTCTTGAACCGGAATTTCGGTAACGGATTCATTCCAACTTGGCACATTCAGGGTCAAGTCAGCATTGGTTTTAAATCTGCCCTTGGCAGCGTCAAGATTTTCTTTTGCCTGCACCATGGCTAATCGTAGTGATTTCATCTGATAACTTTGTTCCAGGGCAATATCGATGGCGTCTCTCAGCGTCAACAATGTTGGAGCTTGAGCAAAGCTATCTTCAGTGGGCAAAATAAACTTTGATACTAATATTACTGCCAACAAACTTAGAATAGCATATTTTTTTGACATTTCTTACTCCGCCTAAAAAACATTAGTCGCCAAAAAAAGATCAATTATTCATAACGTAAGGCTTCTATGGGATTCACATTAGCGGCTTTTTTAGCCGGGAAGGTGCCAAAGATGACACCCACTGCGCCGGACACGCCAAAAGCCACAATAACCGAAATTGGCGTTATTACCGTGTTGAATTCAGCAAAACTATTGATGAACAAGGACATGCCGATGCCCAGGACAACGCCAATAAGACCGCCCAAAAAACTCAAGCCCACCGCTTCGATGAGAAATTGGAGCAATATCTCTTTTTGTTTGGCACCGAGTGCCCGACGGATACCAATTTCTCGGGTGCGCTCCAACACCGTTGCCAGCATGATATTCATAATGCCAATGCCGCCAACTAACAAAGAAATAGCTGCGATAGAGCCTAACACCATATTATAGATACGTCTTTCTTTTTCCTCTTGCTTCAGCAATTCATAAGGGATGACAATATCGAAATCTTCGTTTTTATGATGCCGCCGCTCCAGTATCCTGCGAATGATAGAGGCGCTCTCCACCAATTGGTTTGAATCAAAAACCTTTACTGTCAATTGATCGATTTCACTGGCTAATTTTTCTTTTTTGGTAAATCGGCTTAAAAAAGACGTTAGAGGAATGTAAATGTCCTGATTTAAATTTCTGGCCGCTAATTCGCCGATCGTCTCGGTAAACAAGGTCTTGCTGCCCATCGTGCCAATAACTTCGAACCACTGGTCATCTAATTTGACTTTTTTCCCCAGCGGCTTTTCTACCACAAACAGGTTTTTGGCAACTTCTTCACCTAAAACACAAACTCTCAAACTTTTTTCAAAATGATCGGTGCTGAGAAATTCGCCCGAATTGGGTTCATAATTGAGGATTTTTTTGAATTCAGGCGTGACGCCAACAACGGTGGATTTGACAGATTTATCTTCGTATTTGGCTTCAGTTTCTATCTCCGCTTGCGGCGAAATGGCTGCCACAGTTGGCACAATGCTTTGGATTGCCTCTGCGTCTTTCAGCGACAATCCTCTGGAGAATTTTGCTCTTACCTCTTCTAATTCTTTTTCGCTCAGTTTCTTATCCCGGATAATGATGTTGTTCACTCCCAGTGTTTTGAATTTTTCCAGTGCCTCTCGCTTGGCGCCTTCACCAATGGAAAGCATAGCAATGACTGCCCCGACGCCAAAGATTATACCGAGTATCGTCAACACTGATCGCAGTTTGTGAACCTTAAGATTTTCCAGGGAAATCGAAACATGTTCTTGCA
>CAZNDR010000276.1:1840-6084 GCA_964571835.1 uncultured Cytophagia bacterium
GATAAGTGCCATTTGGTGAAACGGCAGATGGTCTCCTTTTGCTGGTGCGACTAAGCATGGGGGATCAAAATCCGGTCGCCTGCTTTTACCTTTCCCGTTATTACTACACTTTTGCTATTCCTGGGTCCTAATTTAATTTCTACTTGGCGAGTAGCTCCGCCATTTTTAATCATCACATAATATTTATTTTCTTTTTGAAGAATACAAGCATGGTCAACGTAGAGGGCTTGGTCCAATTCAGCAATTAAAATTTCACAGCTAACAGTCATGCCCGGCCTGAGAATAGCATCTGGTTTTTTAATCATTATTTCCAGATCAAACAGCTTAATTTTTGACTCGTTATCTTTCTTGCGGCATGTTTTGCCAACTTTGATAACATTGCCTGCAAAAGCAATTTTAGGAAAGGCATCGAGTCGGAC
Organism: uncultured Cytophagia bacterium; assembly: GCA_964571835.1. Taxonomy (GTDB): domain Bacteria; phylum Zhuqueibacterota; class Zhuqueibacteria; order Thermofontimicrobiales; family Thermofontimicrobiaceae; genus CAZNDR01. Next base: position 2,260 of record CAZNDR010000276.1, read on the forward strand.
CGAGACTTGTTGATTGATTTGTATTTTGTCGATATCAGTTTCGTTGACCGAGGATAAAACTTTCATGCTGCTCAAATCCGGCAAGCCAATAATAGGTTCACCCATCCACAACTGATCGCCTACTCTCACTTTTTCTCCTCGCCAGCCTCTTTTTCTATGCTCGATCAAACCGTCTGCGGGAGCACGCAAGGTAAAATTGCTGATGGTCCATTTGGCTTTTTCAATAGCTGAGATTATCTGTTTAATTTTTTCCTGCTGAATTTGTTTTTCTTCTTCATTTACTTTTTGTGCGTTTGAAATTTTCTTCCGCGCTTTTTGATAGGCTATTTCGGCAATTTTAAAATTTAATCTGGAGATTTCCCTGATAGCGCTGGCTTCAAATTTCACCCGCTGCGTGTCAATCGCTGCCGTCCGTAACGCTGCCTCGGCTGATTCTAACTCGGCGGATAGCTGCTTCATTTTTGAATCAATCTGGGCATTCAATTTTTGTAGGTCAGCTTTGGCAATTTCCAGATCGGCTTTTTTCTGTCCCAAATGTCGGACTACGCCTGAGGTATCAATTTGTCCAACGATATCACCTTTCTTGACTATTTTGCCTTCATCGCCAAGGGCAGCTATTTTTGGTTCGCCGTAGTCCCAATCAAAAGAGGGCATGGTGACGAGGCTCGAGTTTACAGCCTGCAGTTCGCCAGTTTCTGTAATGGTAGCACGAAAAGCACCCTGCTGCACCCGAAAGATTTTTTCTGTGTTGCGGGCGCAAGTGAGAATAGAAATTAAGAGGAGATAAATTAACAGATAGTTAGTTTTATATTTTTCCATTTCATTTTGCTTTATTTTTTTTCTTTGGCTGTTCTTTCTTTGCTTTAACCATAGTCGGATCACTCAAGGCGATTTGATCGCCAGCGGTTACACCGTCGCTGATGATGACGTAGTCATCATTTTCAATGCCAGTGGAAACTACCCTGGCTTCAAAGTCGCCCCCCTTTTTTAGATAGACGATGTTTTGTGTTTCTCTTGGAAAAAGAGCCTCCAAGGGGATGAAAAAGGTATCAGGAATCTCATCGATGATTATTTCGCAACTGACGGTCATGCCGGGCATTAATTTTTTATCTGTTTCATTAAGCAGAATGGTGGCATCGAAAACTTTTACTTTGGAATCACGTTCTTTATTTCTGGCTAATTTAGCGACCGACGTGACTTTGCCCTGAAAATTGGTTTCAGGAAAAGCATCAAGTCGAATAATGGCTTTTTGTCCGCTATCGATTTTTGCAATGTCCACTTCATTTATCTGAACTTTAGCCTGGATTAAGCTCAAATCGGGCAATCCAATTAGCGGCCAGCCTGAAAATGGTTGATCATCGACCTGATATTTGTTCCCGGTCATCCAGCTTTTTTCAATGATGGCGATGCCAGGCGCTGGCGCAATCACCGATAGCTTGGCCATGGTCTCGTTGGCTTCTTCCAATTTTGTTTCGACCTGTTTCACTTTTAAGGCTAATTTGCTTATCTCTTCCTGGTTGATCTTTTTTTGATTTTCAATTTCCTGTTCAGCTTTTTTTAATGAAATGGCTGATTTTTCTAAATTGAGCTCTATTTCTTTGCGGCGAATTTCCGATTCGTATTTGGCCTTCTCCAGATTGAGCTCAGAAATACGATGCTGCAGTTTGGTGCTTTGCAAATCGGCTTCAAGTTCTTCGATTTGGGAAATGTTATTGGCTTCTGCCTTGCGTAGTTCAGCCTTGGCGATTTCCAATTCAGCTTTGGCGTCAATGATGCTTTTTTCAACTTCAGTCTTGTCAAATTCGACTAATAGTTCACCCTTTTCCACCTGTTTCCCGTCATCAACTAATTTGGTAATTTTCAACGCGCCAAATCGCCAAGAAATGCTGGGCGCGCTTATCAGCTCAGCATTGACAGCTTCCAATTCACCCGTTTCAGTCACTTTAGAAACAAAGATGCCTTTTTTAACGGTGTATGTATCAATAGAAATTTCTCTGTTTGATTGGCAGGAAAAAATGAAACAGACGGCAAATATGCATTGGCACATTTTGTAGAACATAAGTAATCCTTTGTCATTTATGAGTTATGGCCTTTAAAACATAAAGCGAAAAGTCCCATCAGATCAATCCCAACTTATTTCCGATTGTTAATTTATAATCTATTGGGAAGTCGACCTTGGCTGTTTTGAATGTTCCGGTCTTATTTGTTGAGAATTGGCATTTTGTTCCAGCTTCATGTTTTTATCAAGCTTGAACGAATCACCTACTCTAATTTCTTTTATAGGCAATAGTGGAGCTGTTAAACTATCAGGGAAAAAGATGCGGTTGCTGGAAGGCGAGCGCAGTGCTAATTTTTCGCCGCCTTTCAAATCGCTCATGATGACATAAAAATTGTCGTTTTGATCGGATATGGCAACAGCGTGAGCTTCAAAAGCGCCAGCTTTTTCGACGTAAACAATCTTTACGCTGTCTTTTTCAAAAATGCACTCCTGCGGCACCACCATAGCCTGGCTGATTTCTCCGACTACAATGGCACCCTGTGCTGTCAATCCCGGCACCAATCCTTGAAAGGTGGTATCGATTTCCACAATTACTTCCACCTTTTTTATTTTGGAGCCGCGCTGAATGGGTTTAGCAATTTTATCCACTCGCGTCACTCTGCCGGATGGCAGCATCGAAGTAATCGAAGGGATGGAAATCTTGGCCATTTGTCCTTCTTTGACCTGCTGGGCGTCAGTTTCATTAACTTGCAGCTTGGCTTGCATGACACTCAGGTCAGGCAACTTTACCACGGGCATGCCCGGATAGAGAGCATCGCCTTCTTGAACTTTTTGACCTTTTATCCAATTGGTCTCGTGAACAATCAAACCATCGAAGGGAGCTTTAAGAATCAATTTGTCCAATTGATCCTGGCAATGGCTAATTTTATTTTCCGCTTGTTTGATTTTCATCTGGGCATGGGACCGCTCCGCTTGCTGAATTTTTTCCAGGGAAACAAGTTTTTTTTGGGCGCGTTCCGCCGCCAATTCGTACTGGGCAATTTCTAATTTCTTTATTTCTTTATTTATTGGAGATTCGAAGTCGAGATGGGACAATTGCAATTTTGCTGCCTCAGCAGAAATCTGAGCGACGTTTTTTTGAGATTCATAAACCAATCGCTGCAGTTCCAGTTCAGCATATTTTTTTTCTGCCTCGGCTTTGGCTATTGCCAGCTCATCAACTGCATTAAGATATTCAGTTTCAATTTGTTCCGCCTCGAATTTGACGATGATATCATCTTTTTTTACTGAAGCGCCCTCTGGGGCAAGGTAAGAAATTTTCGGCGCCGGCCAGACACGGGGCGTTTGCATGACCAGTGAATTTTTCGCGTCCAACTCACCTTCACCATTAACTGTCAAAATAAATTTGGTCAGTGAAGTTTGAAAAAAGATTTTTGATTGATCACCTTCGGATGAAAAACAAAAAAAGAGAAGAGGAAAAACTGACATCAACAAAATTTTTAGTTTCATGGGTAATTTTTTAGAAGGTGCATGAAGTTGTCTTTTTGGAAAAAGCATGTTAATCAAATTTTGGTCAAACTAAATCTGAAATAAGAGTCTATAAGGAAATATGAATTTGATTTAACCAGACCAGAAATGCTTTAATGATTAAGACTTGGTTTATCAAGAATTGGTTGTATTTTATTTTTTTCAACTGGAGATTTATCCATTAAGAAAAGTCCAATTTTTCATCAGCTGAAAAAGGTTGAAATTCAAAATTTTAACTGGCCTTGGAAAATATTGTTCCCAGCAAGATTATTGCTTAGTGCTTGTCAACAATCAAATAT
>CAZNDR010000277.1:0-6078 GCA_964571835.1 uncultured Cytophagia bacterium
ATATAAAGCTTGACATTGAGGAATCTTTTTTTTATATTGGCACGATTTTTTGCTAAGCAAGATCATATTTTAAAATTCAATCTATGTTGATGATGGCGACAAAATTGAAGATTTTTAATCTATTGAACCAACGGCCAGATTAGCGAAGGAGGTGAGTTCAGCGAAATTTATTTTCGCGAATATTATGGATTTTAAATTAGAATCATTAGAATATCACAGCAGAGGAAGAAAAGGAAAAATTGAGGTTACTCCTACAAAACCTTGTCTCACGCAACGTGATCTGTCTATGGCTTATACGCCTGGGGTAGCTGTACCTTGTCTTAAAATAGAAAAGAATCCTGATGATGCGTTTCAATACACAGCCAAAGGCAATTTGGTGGCAGTGGTCTCCAACGGCACTGCCGTGCTCGGTTTAGGAAATATTGGCGCCTTGGCTGGCAAGCCGGTGATGGAAGGAAAAGGTGTTCTTTTCAAGCGATTTGCAGATATTGATGTGTTCGATATTGAGCTAAAAACAGAGGATCCGGATGAAGTTATCCGGGCTGTTCAATTGATGGAGCCAACCTTCGGCGGTGTAAATTTAGAAGACATCAAAGCACCAGAATGCTTTTATATTGAAGAGACGCTGAAGAAGACGACTAATATTCCTATTTTCCATGATGATCAACACGGCACTGCTATTATTTCTGGTGCCGCTTTGGTGAATGCCTTGGAACTGACGCATAAAAAAATTAGCGAAGTTATTATTGTTGTCAATGGCGCTGGAGCAGCCGGAATTGCTTGTGCTAATCTGTATGTGCTGTTAGGAGCCAAAAGGCAGAATATCATTATGTGCGATTCCAAGGGCGTCATTTATAAAGGCAGAACAGAGGGAATGAATCCCTACAAAGAGAAATATGCCAGCGCTACAAAAGCGCGTACACTTGCCGAGGCAATGAAAGGCGCTGATGTTTTCATGGGCGTCTCGGTGAAGGATTGTGTCACTCAGGATATGGTGCGCTCCATGGCCAAAAATCCGATCATCTTTGCTATGGCAAATCCGGATCCAGAGATAACCTATGATGCCGCAACGGCCGCTCGACCTGATGTGATTATGGCGACGGGCAGATCGGATTATCCCAACCAAGTGAACAATGTGCTCGGTTTTCCGTTCATTTTCCGAGGCGCGCTTGATGTCCGGGCCAAGGCGATTAATGATGAAATGAAAATTGCAGCTTCCCGTGCGTTAGCCAATTTGGCTAAAGAGGATGTGCCTGATTCGGTGTGTAAAGCGTACGGCGTGGAGCGGTTGGCATTCGGCAGAGATTACATCATTCCCAAACCGTTTGATCCACGTGTGCTTTTGTGGGAAGCACCAGCAGTTGCCAAAGCAGCGATGGAAACAGGCGCAGCACAAATTAGCATCAATCTGGAAAAATATAAAGAAGAATTGGAAGCTCGCTTGGGTCGATCTCAGGAAATGATGAGAATTGTCATTAATAAGGCGACTAAAGATCCAAAACGTGTTGTTTATCCGGAGGGAGAATTTGATAAAATATTGAGAGCTGCCAACATCGTTATTCAAGAAAAAATAGCTAAACCGATTTTGCTTGGCCGGTCCAAAATCATCAAACAACATATTCAAGACTTGCAGCTCGATATTCTTGATCAAGTCGAAATCATCAATCCTGAGGACAGCGACAAATTTGAAAGCTACAGCCAGGAATTTTATAAAATGCGTCAGCGCAAAGGCGAGACACTAACGGATGCAAGAAAAACAATTGCCCAAAAGCGATTCTTTGCACCCATGATGCTTTATATGGGCGATGCTGATTGTGTCATTGCTGGTTTGACTATGCACTATCCCGATACCATCCGACCAGCATTGAGCATCATTCAAAAGCGACCTGAGGTGGCTAAAGTAGCTGGCATGTATATGCTATTATTTAAGCAAAAAATAATTTGTTGTGCTGACACAACAGTTAACATCAATCCCACAGCCGAAGAATTGGCGGATATTGCTATTTTAACCGCCAGGACAGCCCGCCGCTTTGATATTGAACCGAGGGTTGCCATGCTCTCCTTTTCCAATTTTGGCAGCGTGAGAGATGAGCTTTCTTTGAAAGTAAAAGAAGCCACAGCCATTGTTAAAAAGAAAGATCCTTCGTTGATGGTCGATGGTGAAATGCAAGCTGATACGGCTGTCGTTCCTGAAATTATTGAGCAAGATTTTCCTTTTTCCACCTTAAAAGGCGGCGCCAACGTTTTAATCTTTCCCGATCTGGCTTCTGGCAATATAGCTTACAAACTGCTGATGCGTTTAGGCGGTGCAGAAGCCATCGGACCAATTTTGATGGGTTTGCAAAAATCGGTTCACGTGCTGCAACGGGGCTGCGAAGTCAACGATATTGTGAACATGACTGCCATCGCCGTGGTCGAAGCGCAAGAAAACGAAAAATAGCTACCAGCTAAAATTGTCACAAGCCGGCCTCTTATGTGAAAAATGGGGCGCCGGCTTTTTTTATGTTATGACATTAAAAAATGAACATTAATATTTTGCTAAGCCCATTTAAAATCGATGAAAAAGCCTCCATTAGCTAAATATGATTTTTCTGTTATTTTTGACATGGACGGCGTCATTGTCGATAGCAATCCAGTGCACAAAAAGGCACTGAAATTATTTTGCCGACGCCATGGCTATCATCTAACTGAGGCCGATTTAAATGACAGAATCTACGGCCGCTCGAACAAAGACTGGCTGCCGGAATTTTTTCAATTAGACATATTGCCCGAAGAGTATGAAAAATTAGCTCAGGAAAAAGAAATATTATTCCGGGAGATGTACGAACCAATTATCCAACCAATAAAGGGATTAATTAATTTTCTGGAAAACCTTTCTGCCCATCAGATTGCCTGCGCTATTGCGTCGTCGGCGCCACCGGAAAATGTGGAATTTACTATCCAAAAACCGGCACCCAAAAATATTTTCCAATTATCATTCATGAGAAAATGATTGCTAGAGCAAAGCCTGATCCAGAAATATTTTTGAAAGCGATGGCAAGATTGAAACAACAGCCCGAAAAGTGTTTGGTAATTGAAGATGCACTGGCAGGCATCAAAGCAGCGAAACGAGCTGCGCCAAAGTGATTGCTATTACCACTACCCATTCAAAAAATGAATTGACCGAAGCCGATAAAATCATTCAAGATTTTGATGAGCTTAGCATCGAAGCGCTGTTGAATTTGCTGGATAATGCTGCTTAATCAACGAGCTGGCTAACTAATTCTTTAGCCACCTTGAAACTTACTTATTTTTCTATTTGCCTGAAATTTTAAATTGAAAATAAAATCAAAATAAATCAAATATCAAAATCCAAAACTTGTCCGACAACTGCCGGATAAATAACAAGTTACTAAATTCAAGAAATCAATTTAAATTGATTTTGAATATCACTAAAAAGTGAAAGAATTGCTCCAATGCAGTTTGAGATTTGAGTTTTGAATTATTGCAATTTATTTGTAATCATCCGCCTTTGGCGGAGATGCGACTGGGCGCATTTAGTGCTTTATTTTTGGAGGTTAAAAAATTCAATTTCGAATTATGGGATTTCTGTATTTTTTTTTAAATTTATGTTGACATTCCAAATCGGATTTTATAAATTTATTTTATCAATGGGCATTTTAGAAGTCCAAAGCCGTTCATAATTGGTCAAACGAAAATTATGAAAATTCTGCTTACCTTTATCGGTGATAATGATTGTTATCCCTTTGAAAGGAAAGGTGCCATTTTATCCATTCTTTCAAAAGAAAAATTTGATAAAATCTATTTGCTGTACAATAAAGAAAGCTACTTGAAACCAGCCTCTGAAATTTTTCTTTACTGCGAAAAAAATTTCCCCGAATTAAAGATAGCCTACCAAGAAGCGCCAGCAATAAATCCTACTGATTATAATACGGTCTATCCTTCAATGTATAAAGCTGTCAAACATATCATTCAAGAAAACAAAAATGCTGAATTCACTATCTCGTTAACCTCGGGAACGCCAACGATGCATGCTTGCTGGATTTTTTTACAACAAGGCGGTGTGATTAAAGCAAAATTAATTCAAATTTCAAGAGATGGGATTATCTCGGAAGTTAATTTTGACCTGGATGATTTTCCGCAGATAAAAAAAGTCCATGAAATCAAGTCGGAGATTTCAAGGCTAAGCCGCGAAAACGTTCAATTGAAAAACAAACTGAACCTGCTATACGATAACCTTATTGGTGAATGTCCTGAAATTCTAAAAGTTAAGGAGCAAATAGGGCTATTTTCTACAACGCCTATTCCAATTTTTATTAGCGGCGAAACTGGCACTGGCAAGGAGTTGGTTGCAGAGGCAATTCATTTCAATAGCCAGCGCAAAGAGCACCGCTTTGTGCCGATTAACTGTGGCGCGATTCCAGCAAATCTATTTGAAAGTGAATTCTTTGGTCATAAAAAGGGTGCTTTCACTGGAGCAATTTTCGACAAGGACGGTAAATTTAAACTTGCCGATAAAGGCACGATATTTTTGGATGAGATTGTTGAATTGCCTTTGGATATGCAGGTGAAACTTTTGCGCGTGCTGCAAGACGGTACATTTATTCCAGTCGGAGGAGTGCAGGAAATCAAAGTGGATGTGCGCGTCATCTCGGCGACTAATAGTGATATTAAACATGCTGTTAAAACTGGTAGGTTCAGAGAAGATCTGTTTTACAGATTGGTCCATACCGAGATTTATTTGCCGCCACTTCGCTTGCGTGGCAATGATAAACTATTAATCGCTAATTATCTGTTGCAGCAGTTAAATCAGAAATATGGCACAGCCAAAACTTTTGCCGAATCAGCGATGCAAAAATTGTTAGTCTATTATTGGCCCGGAAATATTCGGCAGCTAAAAAATTGTATTGAGACAGCTTATTTTTGCGCTGACAAAAAAATCGAAACTCGCCATTTGAATTATGTTGATCTCGTCAGTACGACCACCAAAATTGAAATTCCAGATAGTGGACTTGATCTTGAGAATGAAATCTTGCCGCTTTATTATCAAGCTGCTCTGGTTAAGACCGATGGAAACGCCGAGCAAGCTGCGAAACTATTAAAATTGGAGGCGACAACTTTTAGGGCGAGGTTAAGAAAACTACAAGGTAACAACATTCACCGAAGCAAGTAAGAATTTTTATGATAGCTTTTCCTTATTTTAAATGACATTTTTTATTAATACCATAATTTCAAATGATTAAAATCGCATTCATTTAGTTGGCACAATATCTGCGTCTGAATGAATCAATTCAGATTCACAATAAATATTGACCTCAATTCATGGTTAACAAGATGATTATAAATAAAGAAAATTCAAAAAAACCTAAGGATAAAAATTCTGCAATAAATGATCAAGCAAAATTGTATGGCGATCATGGTAATGAAAACTTAGATAATTTGAAAATTGCCGAAGCAATTGCTGAATACAATAAAGCGATTAAGCTTGATCCAGATAATCCAGAGTTGTTTTTTTGGCGTGGAGTCGCTTATTTATTTGCCGACGATACCGAGAAAGGGTTTGAAGATTTTGATACTGTAAAAAAAATTAACTCTGATGGTGAATACTCAAAACGAATTGATCGATTTTTTGAAAAAATAAGTATAAAGCAGATTGAAGAATTGACGCAAAAAATTAGCATTGAAAATTCTAACGCTTCGCTTTTTAATAAAAGAGGCGAACTCTATGCAAGCGTAAAAAAGCACGATGAAGCGATAGAGGATTTTAAGAAAGCTATTGAATTAAAAATAGATAGCCCGGACATCTATTTTAATTTAGGCAACTGTTATTTTGAGAAGAGTGATTTTGAGCAAGCATATAATACCTACAAGATTGGTTTAGAGCAAGGCAGCTATGATGAGATAGATGATGAGTTAGCTGAAAAATTTGAGAGGATTGCAGAAGATCGTCGGCAACAAGGAAATTTTGATGGAGCAATAGAAGCACTCAATGACATTAGATATCGTAATCACACTTATTTTTTGCTAAATAATATTCATGAAAAAATGATTGATATTCAGCGTGAGAATAGCGAAAGG
>CAZNDR010000278.1:0-6077 GCA_964571835.1 uncultured Cytophagia bacterium
TTTTATGAATAGCTCCGCCTTTTATGGCGGAGAAACTTGAGAAATCCGAAATCACGTGGGCTTTAGCCCAATCAGCTTTTTGACTGATTATTCATATTATTAGGAATGACCACCCAATGATTAGGTGAACTTTAGCTGCTATAATTGAAGCAAAAATTATCCCACTGGTCAATCACATTCTTAATATAAAATAACTTGTTAAAATATCAACAAAAAAATAAAAATGATAGCTCTTTATTTTCTGCTTGCTTTTATTCCAATTTTATAATATCTTTAGCCTAATTAAAATTTGCACCAAACAAGTGTTAATAACGCTATCAATTGTTTCAGTGATGAACGAAGTCCAACAGCTAAAACAAAAGATATCTGATCTAACCAGCCTCATCGAGGTCACGTCGATTATCTCTTCAACATTAAATTTGGATGAGCTCATGGGTTTGGTTATGGAAAAAGCACAGGATGTCATGCACGCTGAGGCGAGTTCCATTATGCTATTGAACGAAGAAACCGGCATATTGGAATGCGAAATTGCGCTGGGCAGAGTTCAAGAAAAGGTCAAAGACAAAATTCAGCTTAAAATGGGCCAAGGTGTTGCTGGATGGGTAGCTCAAAAGGGCCAACCATTGATCGTGCCGAATGTCAAAGAAGACTCACGTTTTTTTAAAGCGATTGATCAATCGACTGGATTTGAGACCAGATCGATTTTAGCAGCGCCGCTCAAGGTCAAAAGCAAAGTAATCGGCGTAGCAGAAGTAATCAACCGTCTCGATGGACGGCCTTTTACTAATGATAATTTAGATTTATTTGTTACCTTCTGTCGCCAAGTGGCACTGGCAATCGAAAACGCTCGCATGCATCAATACATGTTGGAACAGCAGCGCCTGAAACAGCAACTGCAATCTGCCCATAGCATACAACAGAGCTTCATGCCTCAGACATTTCCCACTGCTGAAAATGAGCGGCTTTTACTTTATGCAAAAAATATTCCCGCGACCGCTGTCGGCGGTGACCTGTTCGATTTTGTTCATGTCGGCGCTGATCGAATTGGTATTGTCATTGGAGATGTCTCAGGAAAGGGGATCCCAGCAGCGCTTTATATGGCGCGCTTAATTAGCGATTTTAGATACTATTGCCATCTGGCGAAAAATCCAGTTGACTTGGTGAAACAGTTAAATAGCGATCTGCTAAAACGAAGCCATCAGGGCATGTTTGTTTCCTTTATTTTTATGATTCTCGAGGTGAAGACTGGCCAATTGTCAATTGCCAATGCCGGCCACTTGCCGCCAATTTGGTTTCACTCTCAATCTAACACTTGCGAGCTCATCGACAAATTTTCTGGTATTCCACTCGGTATTTTAGACGAGGCTGATTTTGATGAATATAGCTTTAATTTAGAATCTGGCGATATGGTGCTTTTGTACACTGACGGCGTTACCGAAGCGAAGAATATTGCCAATGAAATGTACAGTCTCCATCGCTTGACTCGTCTCTTTGATCATTCAAGAAATCATCCGGAAGTGCTAATTAAAGAAATCGTCGATAATGTTAAACAATTCACCGGAGCAGTTCAGCAGCATGATGACATTACGCTCCTGGCTATGAGGTGGCAATAATGGCAAAGGGCACAAGCTCCCACTTTGATACTATTGATATTTCTATTCCAGCTAAGCCGGAATTCTTAAAAATAATCAGAGCAGCGGTGAATAGTATTTGTGAAGTTCGAGGTGTCAGCAAAGAAGATTTGAATAATGTCATTTTAGCAGTTGATGAATCGTGCAGCAATATAATCAAACACGCCTATGGCGGTCCGACTGATCGACCGATTCAAGCGAAGATTAATATATGCCCAGAGAAATTTGAAATTTTTTTAAGAGATTTTGGCAAAAAAGCTGATATCAAAAAAATAAAGCCGAGAAATTTAGAAGATGTCAGACCAGGCGGTTTGGGTGTGCATTTCATCAAATCGGTCATGGATGAAGTGGTTTACGATAATAATTTCGATCAAGGGAATCAGCTAAAACTGGTAAAATATATTGATAAATAAGTGAAAGGGACGAAGTTGGAACTGGAAATATTAAATACCAATGCTGCGTCAATTTTAAAAATCAAAGGCGATGTCGATTTATATTCTTCGCCCCAAGTGAGAAAAGAAGTCATCACTTTAATTACCAAAATAAATAAAAATCTTCTGGTTGATCTCGCTGAAGTAACTTACATGGATAGTTCAGGAGTGGCAACTCTCGTTGAGGCTTTGCAGTTGACGAAAAAGCGAGGCGGCAAGCTGAAGCTGTTCAGCCTTGGCTCGACAGTGAAAGATGTTTTTGAACTCAGTCGATTGGACAAAGTTTTTGATATTTGTGATAACCAACAACAAGCCCTTGATGGAATTTAATAAATTGGCTGTCGCTTGATCAGTTGAAATTTAAAATCGAGGTTCCGAAGTTCACTGACAAAATTGAGAAGTTGATGAACTTAATAAAAAATAGTTTCGGCTCCATGGGAAGGTTCGTTTTTGTCTCCGCAAGTCACGTTGCCCGAATGATGAAGCTGACCAAAAATGCTCTGCATTGGACATTGATCGCTCCCATCAAAGGGGAAGGAGGCATACGCTGGCAAAGCACCTTTCAACAAATGGTGTTGATGGGTTACAATTCTGTGCCCATTGTAACGACTATTTGTTTTTTTGTCGGGCTGATCATGGCTATGCAAGCCGCCTATCAATTGGAAAGATTTGGCGCATCCATCTATGTCGCTGATCTGGTCGGCGTATCCATGACGAGAGAATTGGGACCATTGCTCACCGCGATCATTGTCGCCGGGCGAAGTGGTTCAGCCATTGCAGCTGAAATTGGCACCATGAAGGTCAATGAAGAAATTGACGCGCTGCAAACCATGGGCTTTAATCCGGTTCAATTTTTAGTCGTGCCAAAATTTTTAGCGCTACTTATCGTGCTGCCTTGTTTAGCGCTGTTGGCAGACCTGGTTGGCATTTTAGGCGGATTTTTTTTAGCCGTGTTCAATTTAAAAATATCCTTTATTCGTTATTTCAATCAAACAGCTGATGCTTTGGTGATGAAAGACTTGATTACTGGCTTAGTGAAAACGTTCTTTTTTGCTACCATCATCGCTCAGGTCGGCTCATATCAAGGTTTTATCGTCGAGGGCGGCGCTGAAGGCGTGGGCAAGTCAACGACCGCCTCAGTTGTCACTTCTATCTTCCTAATAATTATTGCTGATCTAATTACTACCATGATTTTTTATTCAACTTTATAAATAGCAACCATGACCATAGATAATAATAATGTAATTGAAATCAACAACCTGGTAACTTATTATGGCAACCGCAAAGTGCTGGATGGCATTAATCTGCAAATTAGATCTGGCGAAACGATGACCATACTCGGTCGTTCGGGCTGCGGAAAAAGCACGCTGCTGCGGCACATTATTGGCTTGTCAAAACCGACTGAAGGGCAAATTAAAATTCATGGTCATGATATTACCCAACTTTCCGAAGCAGCGATGCTGCCCATTCGCCGCAAAACCGGGATGCTTTTTCAGAGCTCAGCTTTATTCAATTCGATGACCGTTGGTGACAACGTGGCGCTGCCACTTCGGGAGCACACCAAGCTGGAAGAACCAACTATTCGAATTATGATGCGGATGAAGCTGGACCAAGTGGGTCTCGGAGGCTTCGAGGATTTTATGCCCGCCCAGCTTTCCGGCGGCATGAAAAAGCGGGCCGCGCTGGCGCGGGCAATCGCCATGGATCCAGATATTTTATTTTGTGATGAACCGTCTGCCGGTTTGGACCCAATCGTTGCCGTCGGCATTGATCAATTAATTATGAATTTGAAAAAAGCGTTTCGCATGACCATTGTGGTGGTTACTCACGAGATGGAATCAGTAAATTTAATTTCAGACCGTGTCGCCTTGCTGGATAGTGGCAGAATAATCGCTTTGGGTACGGTGAACCAATTAAAAAAGAATGAGAATCCCAAGGTTCAGCAATTTTTTAATCGAATTCCAGATCCTGAAAAAATTGATCGAGACCAATATCTGAAATCGCTGATTGGAGAGACAACTGATTTTTAGCTTTCCATCTTTTTGTTTTTTTCGAAGCTGAAAATCAATTTTAATAAAACGTTTAGCCCAAACTAACTCACCATGGATGGAGACAAATTGAGGAGCGCGGTGAATGGAATATCGCTCGAATGAAATAAAAGCCGGATGCTTTGTCGTCGTTAGTATAATTTTGTTAATTGCCTTTCTGATCATTATTTCTGGATTAGACTTGTTCAAATCCACCAAAATTTATCGAGCTCGTTTCACTTACACCAGCGGCATAGAAGTGGGTTCGTTGGTCCGTTTTGGCGGGATGGAAGTGGGAACTGTCAAAGAAGTAAAAATATCGGATGAAGATAATTCTTATATTGAATTCACCATTGAAATCAACGGTGAAGTCCCGATAAAAGAGGATTCCAAGGTGTTTATTACCTCGATTGGTATAATGGGGGAATATTACATTGAGATTTCTACCGGTAGCCCAAATTCAAAATTGATGCCGCCGGGCAGTATGCTGAATTGCAAAAATGTCACTCCACTAATGATGTTGACTGATACGGTCGATAAATTGACCGAAAAACTCTCAGAGACAATTAGCGGGATCAATCAATTATTGGGCCACGACAATCAGCGTCAAATTAATGAAATTCTTGTCAGCTTGAATAATATTCTAAAGGAAAACCAGCAGTCAGTAAATTCCATGATGACTAACATGGAGGCATTGGTCGCTAATGTCAACAAAATGGGAAAAACATTTGATAATTTATTGGAGGAAAATCAGCAAAGTATTGCTGGCTCGATCAAACAATTGGAAAAGACAATGGAACAATCTCAGCAGACCATTGCCCAATTACAACAAACGATTAAAAATGTCAATAACATGCTTGCCTCGCAGACTGGAAATTACGATGAGATAATGAACAATTTGAACCGTACCAGCAGGAATCTTGATGAATTTACCAGACTGATCAAAGAGCAGCCGTGGAGCTTAGTTCGCAAATCTGTGCCTGAAGAAAGGGAGATAAGATAAAGTGAAAAATATTTCATTTTAAAATAAGGATCTCAATATGTCCAGAAAAATTAGCCTAATCATCATTGTTGTGTTTGTATTATTTTTTTTATCCTGCGGCAAAACACCGACAACACATTTTTATTTGATTGATTATCCCATAACTCAACAGTCTGCTAATTCATCTCCGGCTTTTGAGATATCAATTGGTGTTGCCAAATTTAGTGTTGATCCATTATATTCGGATGGGCGATTAGTTTATAGAGAAAATCCTTATGAAGGAAATTATTATTTCTACCATCGCTGGATAACAGATCCGGGGAAAATGATCACTGAGAAAGTAATTGAACAGTTGAATGGGTCGGGCCTTTTTTCTCAGGTTGTTCCCTTTCCTCGTTTTAGCCAGTGCGAATATATTTTGAATGGAAATGTCAAGGCTATTGAAGAGTGGGACGAAAAAAATCTCTGGTCCGCCAAAGTAAAAATTGAATACGAACTATCAGATAACAAAACAAGAGATCTTTTATGGCGGCGGATAATTGAACAACAAAATCCTGTCTCTCAGAAAACACCTTTCGATTTGGTGACGGCAATCAATACCTGTGTGAGGCAAAATGTGGAAGAGCTTCAGCAGGTTTTGAACGATTATTTTTCCCATAAAAATTAAAGTTTTCCTTTAAGGATAGTTGGTCAAGCTTGTCGCCAAAAAGCGAAAACAGGCGCTGGAAAAATGGGCTTTGATTAACCGCTCGATTGAATAATGGTTTATCTTTGTCAGCCGCCAATCAAATTTTCGTTCAAGATAAAATGTCAACAAAATAAAAAAAGTACTTGACAATAATGTAATTTTTTTTTTATATTTGGCGTACTTTTGGAAGGGCTTCCAAAAGACCAAGACACAATTGCAAACTATCTAATCAGCTTCCTCTCTTGAATGTTTCCTAAATAATCCACGAACTTAAATGGATTTATAAATGCTATATTTAAATAGTAAACATTTAAAATC
>CAZNDR010000279.1:0-6051 GCA_964571835.1 uncultured Cytophagia bacterium
CTCATATTCTGCCACAGCCGATTCCCAAAGTTTTGGATTACGATTTCTGGCTCGGGCCAGCGCCCTATAAACCATACCATCCGCATCGAGTTCACGGCACTTTTCGCGGCTACTGGGATTACGACGGCGGTGGGCTTGGCGACATGGGCATGCACTTTCTCGATCCGGTTCAATATTTATTGGAAAAAGATGATACCAGTCCTATTGAAGTTGAAGCTGATTGTCCGCAACAGCATCCGGACGCCTGTGGCTCCTGGCGCCGCATTGAACTTACATATGCCGATGGCTGCAAAATTATCCTCGATGGCGAAAAGCGTGATAAAAATGCACCATTTATTGCCGGGCCAGAAGGAAAATTATTTAAAAATCTGGAATCCGATATTCCCAATCTGAAACAAAAAATAGCTGAACTGCCTGATCCTGAACCACAAGTTACCGCTTTTGCCGAGGCAGTGCGGACGAGACAAAAATTTGCTTTGAACGAAGAAAACGGGCATCGCTCCTGCACACTGGTTAATTTATCCAAAATCGCTGTTCAATTGGGTCGACCATTAAAATTCGATCCAGATATTCAGCAATTCATCAATGATGAGGAAGCGAACCGTCTGGTGCGGCAACCAATGCGGGCGCCGTGGCACATATAATTTGGATGAATATTCATCTTTTCAATGAAATAGAAGCGGAGTACTCAAATGTTTTCCTTCCCTGCGAATAAAATGATGTTAATCCTTTTTTTATTCTGTTTATTTTCATTCATGACCAATCAAGCTGCAGAAAATGAAATTGGCCAAAATGCTAAAATTGAAGATCTGCTGCAAAAAATTCCCGCGCCAACTGCTCTCGAGCGCGATCGATTATCAGCCGAATTTTTAAACTTAGGCGAGAAAGGCATTTTAGCGCTATGCCAAAAACTTGTGCCTGCTGGTGAAATCGACGATTCAACTGTCCGCTTTGCTCTTCATGGCCTGTCAATTTATGCCAATCGGCCCAGTGCTGAGAAGGATCGACTTTTGTTAGCTCATTCTTTAGCCAAAGGATTAAAAGCAGCCAACGAAACTGAAGTCCAATCATTCATTATGAGCCAGCTTCAATTGGTCGGAAAAGACGAATCGGTCAGAGCATTGAGCGCTTATTTGAAAGATCAAAAATTATGCGAGCCGGCAACGCAAGCCTTGACAACCATCCGCACGCCACAGGCAAAAAAACTATTGCGCAAAGCCTTGAGCCAGTCTTCTGAAAACAATCTCACCACCATCGTAAAAGCACTTGGCGAGCTTCAATATCAGCCCGCGGCAAAAAAAATTATGAAATTGGCGGATAGCAATAACGACAATCTCCGCAACGTGGCACTGTTTGCATTAGCTAACATTGGCGAGCCCAACGCGGAAGAACTTTTTTCCCGCATTCCAGTCGCAACGACAGCTTATGAGCGAACTATTTTTCTTTCCAACTATTTGTTGCTTGCCCAGCGTCTGGGAGAGCAGGGGCATAAAAGTCGGGCGGTGCAAATCTGCCGCACCATTCTTGATTCTTATGCCTCATCGTTTGAGAAAAACATCTCTATTTCAGCTTTGGGAATTTTAGCCAATTTGCTTGGCGAAAGCGTGCTAGACGAATTGCTCCGCGCCATGGATACAAATAACGAACAACTGCAGGCTGCAGCCCTTGAATTTGCCGAAAATTTTCCGGGAGAGGAGATAACGCACAGGTGGATGGAAAAAATAGATCACGTTCTGCCGGAGACCAAAGCCAGAATTGTTGCCATGCTCGGTCGCCGAGGCGATAAAATTGCTCTGCCGGTAGTGCTCGGATCAATGACTGATGACAACCAATCGGTAAGATTAGCTGCAATTCCAGCCATTGCCCGCTTGAAAGGCGATGATTGTGTTCAGGATTTGTTGGCAGTTTCAGAAAATGTCAGTGAATTGGAGATGAAGATTATCAAATCCGCTTTGCTCACATTGGATACCGACGTGCTCATCCCCAAGGTCGCTGCAGCTCTGCCTTCAGCAACAGCAGAGGCTCAAATTGCCTTTATTCAAATCTTGGCTGAACGCCAGGCCAAGTCAGCTGCAGAGGTCGTCTGGAATTGCCTGACCAATGAAAATGATGATGTTCGTTTGGCTGCTTTTGAAGCGCTGGAAAAATTAGTCGCCGCCTATGATCTGCCAAAATTAGTCGAGCTGCTGCAAAGAACTGAGAACGAACAGGAGATAGCCGCCGCGCAAAAGGCAATCGCCGTTGGCATCTGTGACATTTCCGATTCGACCGCGAGAAAGGATTCATTTTTAGCTATTATATCTAAAATTGCTGAGGCCAAACAAGATGGACTGTTCGATGCCTTGGTGCAAATTGGTAGCGCTCATGGACTTGAATTGATGCGGCAGCTTTCAAAAAATCAACCGGCTCACATTCAGGATAAAGCTATTCGATCGTTAGCTGACTGGCGAGATTTTGCCGCTGCGAAGTCATTGCTTGAAATGGCAAAAACCTCCACCGATGCCGAACGCCAGTCTCAATTATTGCGCGGCTATCTCCGCCTGACGCGGCAAGCAGAAATGCCCGATTTTCAAAAAGTAAATTTCCTGAAGCAAGCAATGGCTTCATGCCATGCTTTGACCAATAAAAAATTGGTACTCAGAGGTCTATCGGATATTATTTCTACTGAATCAATCACCTACATCTCAACATTTTTGGCTGATGCCGAATTAAAATCCTTTGCTGCATTGATGGTGGAACGAATGCTTTTGCCCCAGCCGGAAAGTGATAAAAAACTCCAGTCACCGGAATTGATTTTCATTTTAAAAAAAGCCTCTCAGGTCATTGACAACGACTTTGAGAAGAAAAAAATTGAAGAATATTTAAGTCACTTGCTGGCAAGGCACGATTTTGTTCAATTATTTAATGGCGTAGATTTGACCGGCTGGAAAGGGTTGGTCGAAAATCCGAAAGCGCGTTCGCAAATGAATCAACAAGAATTAGCGTTCAAACAGGCGACAGCCGATTCCATCATGCGTGCCCATTGGAACGTGCACGATGGGGTGCTTATTTTCGATGGACATGGCGAGAGCCTTTGCACTATCAAAGATTATCAGGATTTTGAAATGCTGGTCGATTGGAAAATCAATAAAGAAGGCGACAGCGGCATTTACCTGCGCGGTTCGCCACAGGTGCAGATTTGGGATCCAGCGCAATGGCCTGAAGGCTCAGGCGGTCTTTACAACAATAAAACGAATCCCAGCAAACCGTTGGTTAAAGCTGATAATCCCATCGGCGAGTGGAATACTTTTCGTATTATTATGATGGGTGAAAAAGTTACTGTTTATTTGAATAATGTGCTGGTAGTGGACAATGTTGTCATGGAAAATTATTGGGAACGCGACAAATCAATTTATCCCAGCGGACAAATTGAATTGCAATCGCATCACTCGCCGCTCTATTTCCGCGACATCTACCTGCGCGAAATTAGCGAAAGAGATAATTTCACTGGCTTGTCGCGTCAGGAAGCCGAGGATGGCTTTGAGCTGTTATTCAATGGGAAAAACATGTCTGGCTGGACCGGAGATACGACTGGCTACGCGGCACAAAACGGCAAGATAGTTCTGCATCCAGAAAAAAGTAGCGGCAATTTGTACACGCAGCAGGAATTTGCTGATTTTATTTTGCGCTTTGAATTTAAATTAACTCCTGGCGCCAATAACGGCTTGGGTATTCGGGCGCCGCTGGAAGGCAATGCGGCATACGAAGGAATAGAATTGCAGATATTGGAAAATACCCATCCTAAATATGACCAGCTTCAACCTTACCAGTATCATGGTTCAATTTATGGCGTGGTACCAGCGCAGCGCGGTTTTTTAAAACCAATTGGCGAATGGAATTTCGAAGAAGTAATAGCCAACGGCACCGAAATCAGAGTGGTGCTCAATGGCGAAACCATCCTGCGGACTAACCTCGATGAGATTGATATCGATCATACCCTGGACGGCAAAGAGCATCCGGGATTAAAACGCGCCACAGGCCACATCGGTTTTCTGGGGCACGGTGATCAAGTGGAATTCAGAAGGCTACGACTAAAAGAGCTTTAGCCCGCTAGTAAACAAAGTGAGACGCAGATTGAAATTTTTGACAAACACGACATTGAAGGAAGCTCTTTTCATTTTGATCGCGGCAGCAACTGTGGGAGGGATAGCAAATTTTTTTCATCCCCATCGAATAGAAATAACTTGGTCTCGTCCGGCCATCGAATTTGCTTTTGATGATAGCGCAAGTCAAAGTTTGCCAACAATTGACATCGATGAGACAAAAAGCACCAACAAGCAAACAGAGCCAGCATCATTGTCGACTAGCCAAATCAAAGCGCTGTTAAAAAAAAATTCCCTCATTTTAATTGATTCGCGCAGTCGCGATAAATTTGCGCACGAGCATATCCCAGGCGCATTAAATATTCCCTATCATTCTTTGGCCGACAATAAAGCGTTGCTAACTAAACTTCAGCCGGAAAAGTGGCTGGTTGTCTATTGTGATAGAGCGCCCTGTGATACGGCCGAATTGTTAGCCTTTGAATTACTGTGCGCTGGCTTTCAAAAAGTAGGCGTGTACACAGAAGGAATGAATGGCTGGAAAAACAGATTTGAGAGGAAAAAGTAAAACTTGAGAATTTTCTCTTCCGCTATCATTTTTAAAATTTTGTGTTGGACAATCGCAGCGATTTTTATTTTGGCTGGAGCTGAGAAAATATCGAATCCAGCAAAGTTTGCCCAGGACATCAACAACTACCGCTTGCTGCCCTATTTTCTTGTCGCCGTCACGGCAATTATTTTGCCGTGGTTAGAAATGATCTGTGGCTTATTTTTGATTTTAAATTTTCGTCGCCTTGGAGCAACCTTCATTTTGTTGTTGCTATCATTTATTTTTTTGCTTGCCATCAGTTCAGCTCTGCTGCGCGGTCTGGATATTACCTGCGGCTGTTTTGCTTTGAGCGAACAGGCGACTCGCTTCAGCTATTTTCATTTGTGGGAAGATATAATTTTATTAGCTGCAAATTTGCTTATCTACTTTAGAACGATTAAAACAAGGACATGAAATGAGTCTCTGACAAGAGAAACTAATTTACCTTTTTGAATCCAATTTTTATTCTAACAACCACGACTAATAACATCGAATAGGAAACGGAGCTTTAATGAAAAGATCGGATCCCATCAAAAATATTAAAAATAACATACGCATCATACAAAACTTCGAAGAACTTAACGTGCTGCGTGATTTTTGGGAAGCGAATCAAAAGCATCCCTTCTGCGATTTTGACTACTTTCAATTTTCTGCCAATATAGAAGATTTTTTTATAAAGCCTTTTGTGTGCGTTTTATCAAAAAATGAGGCGATCAATTGTGTGATTATTGGCAGAATTATCAACAAATCGATTAACTGGAAATTCGGCTATAAAAATATTTTTCAAAAAAAATTGACTATTCTGGAAATGGTTTATGGCGGAATGCTGGGCGAGGCTTCGGCCGAAAATGCCAAATTAATGTTCAGGACCCTGCTGAAAAGTTTAAAAGCAGAAAAAATTACTTTGATGTATCTGAATTACTTGAGATGCCAGACTCCATTCTGGACGGCAGCCAAAAAATCGATGGGATTATTATTAGGAAATTTTCCCCATTATCAAAATGCTCATCATTATTTAAAACTGCCGGCAACTTTTGAACTATTTATCCAGCAACGG
Organism: uncultured Cytophagia bacterium; assembly: GCA_964571835.1. Classification (GTDB taxonomy): domain Bacteria; phylum Zhuqueibacterota; class Zhuqueibacteria; order Thermofontimicrobiales; family Thermofontimicrobiaceae; genus CAZNDR01. The sequence continues at coordinate 5,726 of CAZNDR010000279.1, forward strand.
TCATCAAACACCAAGAATAATATTAAAAAATACACCAACCGAATGGTTAAAAACTTTGGCAATGTGCTCTCTATTCAAAATTATTCACATCCCACTGATGTCGCTGTTGCCATGAGGGATATTGAAGCCGTTGCCCAAAAAACCTATCATCGAAAATTGGGCGCCGGTTTTGTTTTTAGCGAAGAAACCAGATTGAAATGGGAATTTAATGCCCGCCGAGAAATATTCCGTGCTTATGTTTTATACCTCAACCAAAAACCGGTAGCTTTCTGGACGGGATTATTGTATAAAAAAGTTTTTTACATCATGACGACTGGTTTTGATCC
>CAZNDR010000280.1:0-3084 GCA_964571835.1 uncultured Cytophagia bacterium
ACACCAGCGTCTTCTGCGTCCCGATGACACTGCGGATCACCAGCATATTCGGCAGGCTCAACGCAGGTCCTGCCAGCAACAAAGCCAGCGCAGGTCCTTTGCCCATGCCACTGCCGATCAGCCCCTGCAAAATCGGAACTTCAGTCAGCGTGGCAAAATACATCAAGGCGCCAGCTATTGAAGCGAAGAGATTCGCCCAGAGGGAATTGCCCCCAAGCAGTGCGTGAATCCAGGCGGAGGGGATGATACCGGCATCGGTATTCGGGCGGCCCATTAGAAATCCAGCCACGAGCACACCGCCGAAAAGCAGCGGTAAAATCTGCCAGGCGAAGAACCAGGTCTGGCTCACCCACTGGCTTAATTCATCTTTTTGAAACCAGCGCCAGAGTTGCCAGCCCAATAGGGCGATCAAAACGATGGTGAGATACCATTTGATCTGAAATACGAAGTTCCAGAATCCGACGGGCTGGGCAGGCTTGCCCCAGGCGGCGAAGATAAGGATCAGCACCAAAGTTAAAAAGTAGAGGCTGTTTTTCCACAAAGGTCGCATAGCCTCTTCCAATCCCTGACCAAAGTTGATCGCTTTCTCATTTCGTTCTTTTTCTTCTCGGCGGTAGATAAACGCCATGAGCAGTCCGATGATCACTGAAAAAGCGATAGCTCCAACAGCTCGGGCGATGCCCAGCTCAGGTCCCAACACTCGGGCGGTCAATATAATCGCCAGCACGTTGATGGCAGGACCTGAATAGAGAAATGCTGTGGCGGGACCAATGCCAGCGCCTCGCTTGTAAATGCCTGCAAACAGCGGCAGCACGGTGCACGAGCAGACCGCCAGAATCGTCCCGGAAACCGAAGCCACGCTGTACGACAAAATCTTTTTTGCCTGAGCACCAAAATATTTCATTACGGCTGCCTGATTCACAAAAACTGAAATCGCTCCTGCGATGAAAAACGCTGGCACCAGACAGAATAACACGTGTTCGCGGGCATATTCTTGCAGCATGAAAAAGGCTTCCAGCAGGGCGTTCTGGACGTGGATATTGCCGAAGGGAATGAAATAGGCGGCAATAAATAGTGTCAGGATGATAACTAATTTCGTGCGATCGTTCATTGTGGTCTCCCATTGAAAATTCACCGCGAAGGCCCGAAGACGCAGAAAGATTTTTAGTTGCGCTTTTGCGTTTCAGCGGTGTGCCTTTTTTATCTCATCACCAAATACAATCCCCCCAATATCACCAGCACTCCGCAAATTCGGCGCAGGATGATGGCGCTGCGGGTTTTTTCGGTCCAGTTCAAATACTGCTGGACTTTTCCAGCCAGCGTACCGGCGGCAACGATCACAGCGCAGTGGCCGATACCAAACGCTGCCAATAGCGTAATCGCAAATAACAATTGTATCGCCGCCACCTGAAACACCACACCGAGCATCGGCGCCATGTAGGCAAAGGTACAGGGCCCCAGCCCAATGCCGAACAGCAATCCCAGAATGAGCGCTGCGATCCAGCCGGTTTGTCTGACATTACTGCCAGAGAAACCACCCCAATTCAGTCGGATGATGTCCAGCAAATACAATCCGACAACCAGGAAAACCAGCGCGACCAGATAATTTCCCGTGCGACCAACGTCCCCCAGCAGCCGGCCCAGTGACGCGGTAATCAATCCGATGGCGGCGATGGTGATCAGAATACCGATAGCAAATGCCAGCGATAAAGTAAACGCGCGGTGGATAGAGCCGCGTCCTTGTTTGTCGATAAAACCGACGATCAGCGGGATGCTGGACAGATGGCAGGGGCTGAGCAGAATACTCAGCACGCCCCAGAGAAACGCCGCCACAAGCGCCAGTGTGGGCGTACCGGTAATGGCAGTGCTCAGCCATGTAAAAAATTCAGTCAACATCCAATCTCCGTATTATTGTTCGATGGCGACATCGTGCAGTTTCGTCAGTCCTTTTTCGATCAGCAGTTTTTCAATGGCCTCCTTCGGAAAATAACCTTCATGCCGGAAAAATTCCTGCCCTGTCCCGTCTAAAAAAACCTGTGTCGGAATGAGCCTGATGCCGTATTGCTGCGCCGGCGCATTATCTTTCCAGACTTCATGGAAGACGATGTTGATCTGATCCCCAAATTCTTCTTCGATGGCGTTCATCACCGGCTGCATCATTTTGCAGGGAATACAATTCACCGAACCCAACTCGATAAAAGTGACTTTGGGAACTGCTATTTTTGTCGAGTCGGTTTGGGTTGAATCGTTTTTCACCAAATTATTCTGAGCCGATTTCAAATTTTGTTCGGGAGAATCGGCTTTGCTCTGGGCTTCGTTCTTGCCGCAGCCGAATGAAAATAATAGCCAGAGGCTTAATATCAAAAGAAAGATTTTTTTCATATTTAAATTTCCTTTTTTCCTTTTGAGGCTAGTATAAAAGCTAATCGCAAGCACCATGTCATTGCGATCCGCCAACAGGCGGAGAAGCAATCTCTATAAATCACTGCACGCTGAGAGATTGCTTTGCTCCGTTCCTAATGACAGCGTTACAATAAATTTGCGTTTACGATCAAGCACGAATTGAGCGGATACAATATTTGAACCTAACAGGATTAGGAATCGCTGTTACATCGCTTCCTGGATAAAAGCTTTGATCTGCTCGACCGTTGGGATTCTGCCCGATGATTTGACCACTTCATCGACTACCAGGCCGGGTGTTCGAGCAATGCCGTAGTCCAGGATTTTATCGATTTCTTTGACCTCAACGAATTCGGCAGGGACGTTCAATTCCTGCGCTGCTTTTTTGGCCAGCTCTTCCAATTTAAGACAATTGGGACAGCCGGTTCCTAAGATTTTGATTGTCATAGTTGAATCCCCTTAAATTGATAGACGTTCTAATACTACTTAGTCATATTTAATTTTGATATCCCCCTTGATCCCCATTCAAAGGGGGACTGACTGGCCGTCATTCCCCCCTTTGAAGGCGGACTGGCCGTCATTCCCCCCTTTGAAGGCGGACTGACCAGTCATTCCCCCCTTTGAAGGCGGACTGGCCGTCATTCCCCCCTTTGAAGGCGGACTGGCCGTCATTCCCCCCTTTGA
>CAZNDR010000280.1:3184-5335 GCA_964571835.1 uncultured Cytophagia bacterium
TGGCCGTCATTCCCCCCTTTGAAGGCGGACTGGCCGTCATTCCCCCCTTTGAAGGGGGGTTAGGGGGGTGGGGATGTTGACGGATATTAAACTATCTATTTCGTTAATCTGACTAAGTAGCACTAAAAAGGATTGAAATATAATTGGTTCTAAATTCCAAGCCCCAATATCCAAAATCCAAATAAATCTCAAGTCATATTGTCACCAATTCCAAAACAAATCAGCAACTCAGAAGTGGCTTTTATTTAAGCTACTTTGGCATTTGAAATTTGGAAATGAGAGATTGTTTATAATTTGGCATTTGGGATTTTGATCGCTATCGGAGCTTGTCCCCAATTAATTTTTTCAACTGGCTTTTCGGCAACGAGCGACCATTGAGCACAATTTCATCATCTATCACCAGCGACGGCGTGCGCACCATGCCATACTCAGCAATTTTATTGACGTCCCGAACATGATCCACATCCGCAACGATGTTCAATTCAGCTAAAATGGCCCGCACATCTTTTTCCATGGTTTCGCAGGCCGCACAGCCAGGTCCCAGAATTCTGATGGTGGGAAAAGCCAATTTCTCCTTCACTGGCTCCACGGGCAAGCCTGCGAATTTTTTGTACTCCCGCAGCAAGGTGTTCGAATAATCCTCTGCCCTGGAATCGGCCACGTAATTCTGGACACGAACCTGTTGCAGCAATTGCTTTTTCAACGCCGCCTCGTCCGAAAGATTCTGCTGCTTGATTTTTTCAAAGATATCGGACAGTCCGATCAGTCCAATCCGATGCCCAGCAATGGTAACCATGGTAACTTCTTCGCTCAATTTTAAATCACTCCTTCCATTTCGCTTTATACTATTGCCCAGCGCTTTTTGTATTTTTGTGCAAGAATTCAGTTATCCCAAAATATTGTTCCATAACTTAAGGGTTGCGATTTGACCGCGCTGGCTTAGGTCATAAATACAGCACCATCTGGACTGCCGTTTCATTTTTATGAAAAATCGAGTTATCTGTGCAATTTCACTCCTTCGCATTTTTGCTGATGCTGGACAGATAGCGGTGCCTTTCTTAGTCAAACGATATTTTTGTCTACTATCACGAGGCTTGGCAGCGATCGTATATTCCAGCAATCCCTGCTGACGAAGCGAACGAATTGCTTTTCTTAAATTACCTGACAGGGTAGCATGACCTAAACGAGAAACAATATCACTCGATGCCAGAGGTCGTTCAGCGCAGATATCGAGCACGGCTCGCGGCATAGCGGTGAGCTCCAACATTACTTGTGCCTCGGCTTGTGCCTTTTTGGTGAACGCAGCACTGAGGTTTTAATAGAGCAACCATATCAGACTTTATTCCTCTATTTTCCTATCGACGCCGGCCAAAAAAAGACGCCCTTTTTCCGTTAGCCGATATTTTTGTTTACTGCTGCGTGGCTTGTCGGGAATCGTCATTTCTATTAATTTTGCAGCTATTAGAGGATTCAGAATATGACGCCGAAACTTAGTGCGGTCAGAGCGTCCAGCAACCGCCATCAAGTCTTGCAAGGTGCTATCTTTCAAACACTTTTCTATAATCTCAACTTGGTGCTGACTTAGTGCCAACTTGGTGCCAGCTTCACCTGTGACTTCACCTGTGACTTGTTCAGCTTTTCGTGCTTCGCTAACAAAGATGGATTGTAGTTCTTACCCGATGATAGTAGCAATATAATCATACGCTCCAGCTCTTATCGGAAACAGAATATGGATCTCTGCAAACCGTTTTATATCCCATTCGCCGCCTTCATAAAACAGGCGGAGCTGATCAAAGGGAGTTGCTGAAACTATGAATGAATCTAGGCTCACATTTTTAAAATCAGACCGAGCCGCGATCTGTATCTGCAACTTTGACAGCGTTTCATGCAACTTCGCTTTATCATCATGAATGTAGGCTTTTGCCATCATCATTCCATGCGGCTCAATGAAAATGATCCGTTGCTGGTCATCTTGCTTGATCCACAAAATAAAATCAGGATAAAAGCCTTTTTGTGAAAAGAAGCCGATGCCTTTGCCTCGGCTTAAGTTTCGAAGCAGGAAAATTTTCTTCAATGCCAGCGACCTATCTTTTTCAGCATGGCAGTAGGTCCGAAGATCAGCAACGAATCGCTGCTCGCTTTTCTCAAGAC
>CAZNDR010000280.1:5345-6045 GCA_964571835.1 uncultured Cytophagia bacterium
ATCAAAATGAATGTTCGGCAAATCGCGTACATCTGCTTCGTAAATTTGATCGGCTTCTTCGATCAACTTATGAACTGCTTCGATCAATTGCTTTTCGCTCCTGGAAATCCGAATTTTGTAATGCTGGAAATTTTCATCATTCTCGTCAAGCAATCTGTATTCCAGATGTTCGGATTCCCAGCGCTGACGCTGCACCTTATAAAATTCATCGAGGTAGGATCGCAAGATCGTTTGAACGGCGTTCTGTAATCGAAACACATCGACAAAGGACGATGGCTTTACCAGCGATTCATCGGCAATCAGATGGTACAGTCGGTTCGGCTCGTTGGTTGTGAGTATTTTTTTTAGAATATCAGGACGGATGACAAGATTGGTCATGCCTTTCCGCTGTTTGTAGGTGATCAGATCCAGATACGCTTTTTCCCAGTCCACCCATTGCAGACTTTCTGAAGGAATCGGTCTTTCCTGTCCTGCTTGCGCCCGTACCTCCAAAAGCCCTGCCTTGCCGAGCTCCATCGTATCCACCTTCAGCGACAAATCTACTCGCGCCTGCACGCTGGGATCGGGTTCCAGCAAAAGATTGACCTCATTGACAAAATTTCTGCCTACAGGCAAACGGGGCACCACCAGCCCCTGCTTCAAAAACGTTTCATTCGGTTTTATGGCAAGCGGCAGCACAATCTCTTCTTCGGTTTCCACC
>CAZNDR010000281.1:0-4787 GCA_964571835.1 uncultured Cytophagia bacterium
CTATTTGCCTTTGCAAGGTGGCGGTTAAATGTGCATAAGAAAAATTTTTATGCGCCATAAAACGAAAGACGTATTCCTCAGGCATGGTGAATTCAGAAAAACCCGTTATCCAAAATTTGTCCAGATTTGTTTGTTTGGGAATGATGCGCAAATTAAATCCCATGTCTCTTGTCAGTCTTATGGTTTCTCTTTTGGAGGCCTCCCCTGAAGTAAAAAAGGCGACAAATAAAGTGACTGCAGCCATCATTGCCAAAAGGCTCAATAAAAAGTTTAATTTTCTAAAAAATAGTTCTTTGAAAATTAGCTTGAGAATCATTGATGTTTCCTCCATTTAGCTCGTGCAAAAATAAAAGCCGTCATCAACAGTATCATTAAAAAAAAGATGCCACTCAAAAACAAGCCCTTAGTGATGATAGAAAAATTATTTGTAGCAGTTTTGGAATCGAACCTGTTGCTATTTCCAGTTGTCGATCTTTCAATTTCATCGACACTGTTTTTGTACTTGATGATGCCTTCGCTATAAGCTAAAAGCGGATTTATTTTTTTATTCTTGCCTTGAAGCGAAGGTGCGAGGGCAAGAATCTGACTCATTTCTGAAAGAACCATTGGGCTTTCGATATCTAAGCCCAGATTTTTTGCTAATACTTTTTGCCACTTCCTTTCCCAGCGATGTGGAAACATTTTTTCCAAAATAAGCGTCCGATCAAGCCCGCATTCACAGTCTGCACCGATAAGTGCGAGCACATTAAAGATATTCTGAGCGGTTAATTCTTCCCCAACAAAAATCGGCCCTATTTTTCTGCCGCGCCCATAAAAAACCACGGCTGCCGGGAAATCGTTTTCTGACAAGTGAATGCCAATACTCCACAACAAAACTCTCTCGCTTTGCAGTTGATCGTCTTTCATCATCAACAGTTGAGGCGGATTCTTGATCGGCTTGGGCATGATTTTTAATATTTTAGTGATATCGTGAATGGCGTATTCGATATCCTGTTTCGCATGTGCGTTTTGATATTCACTTTTTCCTTCAAGCAAAAGAACAATGCCATAGCTATCAATGGCTTTTTCCATTATTTCCTGGCGGAATTTTGATGTGACAACCTCTTCAATTATTTGCCAGACAGGCTCTTGATAATTTTCTTTTGAATATACAAAAGGAAAAGTTATCATCTTTTCAGTAGCATCAATGAGAATTATGGCAGGCATACAATCAAACTTAAGGGACCGAAAATATTTCATTGCTGGATGGCTAGTTTGTCGATCGATGTTTATCGTTTCAGCTTTAACATTCGTCTCCAGCAAAGCAGCAAAAGCTATTCGATTGAATGCGTCGGGTAGTTCACTTATCGTATTGGAATCATAATAAAAATATAACAGATAGGGTTCTGAGCCAAGATCGCTCAAGCCAATTTCTCTCACGGTATATCGGCAGGCGAACAATGACGAATTGATAAAAATGGACGAAACAAAAATTGATATTAACCAAAGCAAATTGAATTTCATTAGCAATACCTTATATCAAGCGAAAGAAAAAAATAACAATCATAAAAAAATATCGCAACCGAGTACAGCATTACTGAAAGCGAATTGGCGTCGATCCAAGCTGATTTGTGTTGCACAAACAAGAATAATCGCATCAGATTATTGAGGAGTTACTTTCAAGATTTTCGCATTAATAAAAATCTGAAACGAGCTGCCTTTAATACCTCAGTACATAAAATACGGAATCTCTAAAAAATAATCATGTCATCCGCTTAATCTAACATTTTGGGCACAAAAACAAATGACGATTGAATCGGGTAATTGCAGGTGCAGCCAGAGCTTGATTCAGGAATCATGACTAATCCTCCAGCAGGAATAATATTGATCCAGCAGCCCGGTCGATTTACTTTGCTTAGAGGAGTGCCGCTTTCCGCCTCGTTGGTCAATTTATAAATCCGTGGATTATCACCCCGCGCAAATAAGTAATTCATCGCGCCAGTCAAGCCTCCGCAACCGTGTCCGCCACGCGTCAGATAATATTGACCTTTCTTCCCTGTGTGCAAATTGAAATCATAAGGTGGCTGATAAATCGTATGACCGATGATAACCGGATGTTGCCATTGCTCTCCATGTTCGCCGTTAATGGTTAGTTTACCAGAGTGGACATCCCATCTGGTGTTGCCGCCGCGAAAACCATTTTCCCACAGCTTTTCTCCATTCGCTGCTGAGAAAGCAAATAAGGCGTAATGAATATCTTGATTTTGATTGAATGAGCCGGTCGCAAGGACAATTTGTTGGGCATAAGAAAGAAACATGATCTGATCAAAGGGAAAATGAAAAGCCTTTTCCCATACTTTTCTACCAGTCTTCAGATCAAGTTTGACCAGATAGGCTGTTCCCTCACAAAAATCATCTACCTGTATTCGTCCATCATCATCAGCCAAAGCATTTTTGTTGCGGCTTTCGATAAAATAAACATTGCCGTCTCCCACGGTCAGCGTGCTGTTGAGAATTGCTCCGCTCTCATAATACCATAATTTTTTGCCTGTAAAACGATTAACCGAAAAAATATAATCACTCAAAACCATTTCTCGATAATCGCCTTCTAATTCATGGCTGTTAAATCTACCTAAAACCGTAAACGAAGCGCCAAGCTTTTTGCCGCTACCAATTAATTGATTGTCTGCCGCAGCTACAAACCCCCAGAATCTTTTTTGATTTTTTATTAGTTGCGGTGCCGAAAATTCAGCCGTCACAACACCAGTCTCGACATCGATAGCTGAGCATTTATCCTCAGCAGCAAGGTAGAGACGATTATCAATAACTGCCATGTGTCCGCAATCCTTAAGCGCACCCAGAATGCTGGAATTAGGGACATCTAATCTCCACAAGGGCATGCCATTATAGGCATCAATAGTAATAATCTGATTATCAGCTGGAATAAAAAGCCTTCCATCTTTATAAAGTGAAGACATAGTTCGACTATGGCGATTGATAATTCTCCTTGGACCAGGCCTGCCAAACCATTGAACTTGCATAGGGTAGCTTAGAGAATCTTGACTGCATAATGTATTGGCAGCGTTGGCGTATAAATGTGTCCATTCGCCACTTCCCTTAAGTGCACCACGCTTTATCACAGCCCAGGTTCCTTTATCGTGGATAATTTTCCAATCTTTATTAGCTGTCTTCTGTATCCATTGTTCAAGTGCCTCATTGTTTTCATCCAATGTTCCAATAAAAGCGATGCCTCCATAGGGTCTGAGTATTCGAAAAACTTCATTTGCAGAGGTCGTCACATTGTCTGCAAACAATGCTTGCTCCGAAACGATTAAATTAGCAAAATAATTAGAAAATGGGAGTTCGGACACAGAGCCGCAAACTACGCTGACTTTTGTTCCATAAATACCTGCCTTATCTAATGCAGTGCGGGCGGCGAGTACTTTCTGTTCATCTTCGTCAATGCCGACAATTTTCATGTTGGATCTTTTGGCTAATTCGTACATGAGCTGCCCCTCACCGCAGCCAAGGACAAGACAATAGCCATTATTGACCTTGGTCTCAGATAAAATATATTTTGTTGCTGAAATATACTTTTTGGTTAATGAATCCTTTTTAAAAGGATTTTGGACCTTTTCGACAATAAAATGTTCAAGCCCTTGGTAATTCCCATTGTCAAAACAATGAATCGTTCCGAGGTCGGTGCTGACGAACAATTTTTCATCGGCAATAGCTAAACCATAAGCTTTCCCATTTACAGGAGTTGACCATTGTAATTGGCCATCATTTTTGCTAAAAATAAGCACCTCACCGTCGCCACCAATTACTAAAATATCGCCAACCAAAATCATCGAATAATTAGGTCGTAATGGCTGTCGCCATAGCAGGCTGCCCTTTTCCACCTTGTCAATTTTTTGTGTTATGAAATTAATTTTTTCAATTATTTTTTCGATCTTTTTGTCGACATCATTCCTATCTTTTTCGGTCTTAACTACTTTTCGTTTTTCTCTTAAATCCCAAAGACGATCGGTCAATTTAATTTTATCTTCTTCGATATTTTCCCAACTTTGATAATTTTTCTCATGAATGATTCGGTTAATTGCAGACAATTCATTCTCAGAACGCAAGTACGCGGTCATCTGAGTCAGGATAATTTGTTCACCATTAAACGAGGCGAGCTGTTCATTAGAATTGGGATTTCGCAGCTCGATAAGACCAAGATCGCCACTTCCATAAAAAAGTGATTCACCATCCAAGATTGCGAAAGTGCCACCTGCGCCCTGGAAAGTGCCTAATTTTGTTCCACTATTTATATCAAAAACGTCGGGCGTAGATCTGCCGGTTGGCACAAATAATTTTTTATCAGAAGCTAACATAAAACCTTGCGGCGACAACTCATCCGAGGCTTTTGACCAAATTACTTTCCCTGACGCACTTTCAAGCGCATACATGGTAACACCTTCAGTGGGAAAAATTCCGGCACAGAAATAGGCGATATCTTTTTCGACAAGAATTCCAGTTCGTAAAGGGATAACCGAGATCAATCGCTCATTGCCAGGAATAATACGGTTGGATTTTGCTGCGATAAATTTCCAAATTAGCGATCCAGTTTTGCTGTCGAGGCAATAGGCGATTCCATCATCGGAGCCCACATAAATTCTTCCTTTGTAAATTGTTGGTGCTAACCTGACCGGCCCGCCTGTAAAATATGACCATTTCTCTCTTCCCGTTGAAGAGTCAAGGCAATAAACTTTATCATCAGCCGAAGAGCCGAAGTACACATAGCCATCAGCACTCACCACATGAAA
>CAZNDR010000281.1:4797-6013 GCA_964571835.1 uncultured Cytophagia bacterium
TGAAAAGCCCGGTCATATGTGACTCGTGGTTTCAAATTTTCTTTGCGATGCCAATAATCGGTTTTTGCTGGAGAAGGCCAGGCTGGCTGCGGCGCGTGATTCGATTGATAACGCCATCTCTCCGATAATGGCAATTGGAGCGATTCAAGGGAAATCCCACTGCGCTGGTTATCGTGCATAAAGGTATTCCAATCACCAGCGTTTATCGGTTCAATTAAGCCACTGAGAAAAAATTCCAGCAACAAAATTTTGGTAATGCACAATTTTTTCAAAGACATCATAATAAGAAATCTTAGCCTTTCTCACTTATTCATTTTGATCAAATGTTATTTAACTTTTCATCGTTGAATCAACAAATTGAATAATTCTCCACGTCGAAAATCAATCAGATAGTGATAGCACTTCCGGTTCGATAAAATTCCTAACCGTAAATTATTTCAAAACGTCGCGCTAAATCGCCTCGTTTATTAATTCAATGTCTTTAAAGCGGCAGAAGTGTGCTAATTCTTTGGTAATATTTCCATAGCAGGTTTGCCGATGCAGTCCATGTTCCCAATTTTTCCAAAGTTTTTCAATATCCCCATCAATTTTTACCTTAATTTTGGTACGACAGCCGCGGTCATCAGCCAAGGAAACGGGAGTGTCGATTATTACTCCGGTAAAAAATCTAATCAAATGAGGACTGGCTAAAATAGCCTGTGTAACTGCCTGATTCATTCGCATCTGTACTTGAACCACGGCACCTGCCTGTCTTTCCATTATTGTCCGTATTTTGTACGGCGCATCAGGACCATTTGGCCCATCCATTTTGGTAGTTCCTAGACAATGAGCTAAAATAATGCTCTGATCCGATTCATCAATTGTGGGATCGCTGATAAAGCCTGGTTTGCCCACCAATCCTTGAAAAATTATATGCGTCATGGCTGATCGCAAATCTGATTCACAAATTCCCCCCAATCCCATATTATTGAGTCTGGTAAAACCGATACAGGGGAAAGCATAAGCCAAACAGATAGGCTCAAACATGCTGCCATAGCAATCGACTGTCATTACCATTGCTTGTTCTTCAGCTAACAATTTTTCAAAAGCCAAGGCCAGCTTGCATGATTTATAAATTTCTTCTTTAGACGGTTCCACAATTTGTGTCGCACCTTGAATCCACTGATCAGTTAATAGCCTTGCCTCCTTTTCTTTGATTGAATGATAGGTGTCAAGC
>CAZNDR010000282.1:0-5999 GCA_964571835.1 uncultured Cytophagia bacterium
GATTAACCGCTTCATTTTTGCTCAATTTATGGCCACATAGATAAATCATAGAAATTGCATCAAAGCTCGGAAGAAAAAAGGCTAATTCAACAGCAAAAATCAGAGAATTAGCCTATAAACAAGTTTCAAATAATAGTAATTTTAAATCTATCAAAATTAACTTTTCAACTGTCGTAATAAAGTTGAAACTCAAACGGATGCAGTCTCATCGATAGCGGCATCAGCTCATATTTATATTTGTATTTAATCCAGGTTTCGATTAAATCCTCAGTGAACACACTGTTGCAGGTGAGAAATTCATGATCACTTTCCAGCGTTTTTAACGCTCTTCCCAGAGAAACAGGAACAGTCGGTGTCCCCTTTAATTCATCAGCTTCCATTTCATAAATATCGCGATCCAGCGGTTTGCCCGGATCGATTTTATTTTCAATGCCGTCTAGAGTTGCTAAAAGAATGGCAGCGAAGACCAGGTAGCCGTTAGCGGTTGGATCAGGACATCTAAATTCAAAGCGTTTTGATTTCGGATTATCGGAATACATTGGAATTCGAACCGAGGCCGAACGGTTCCGCCGCGAAAAAACCAGATTGACAAACGCTTCAAAGCCGGGCACCAATCGACGATAAGAATTGGTAGTCGGCGCGGCAAACGCCATGATGGCCGGCGCATGTTTTAATAAGCCACCGGTCGCATATAATGCCAATTGACTCAGACCAGCTTACCCCTCGCCAGCAAATAGATTAAAGTCATTTTTCCACGGGGAGAAATGGGTGTGCGCGCCGCTACCATTATCCTCAACAAGATGCTCTTCTATCTCAATGTCAACTGGTGGCATTTCCAAAACCATGTCATCGCGCAGGTCAGGATAGGTATCAGTGGGTCTGACCGAGAAATAGCCTCTTTTATCGCTTGGCTTATAACCTAAATTGGGCTCTTCGATACGCCTGGTATTCCAGTCGCCTTCGACTGAATCAATTTGATAAAAGCCAGTAAACTGTTTTTGCTCATTTCGGATTTCATCGAAGATGAAGAACTCCGATTCAGTACCGATATTACAAACATCGGCAATTCCAATCTTTTTTAAATATTCGACTCCTTTCAGCGCCACATATTGTGGGTCCCGCCAATAATTTCGCTTTCTGTTCAAAAAAATAACTGTCTGGAGGCAGCTTACCTGATAAACCAGCTTAGCATATAAAAAGGTTGTAGAAATTAATGATGACAAAATTGCCGGCTACATATATTTTAGACCTAAAATCTAAAATGAAAATAATCTCTTGGCAATAACAAATTATTTACGTAGAGTGCGTCACCTTTATGAGATGCTGAGATGTAAGAGCATCGCACGCCTGACTAATTTAAATATCTATGGGTAAGGCTAATCTCTTAAATCCATTTTTGGAATTTAGATTTAGAATTTTTGTCGACCTGCCAACTTAAAATTTATAACTTAGACCGAATGAGGCATTCTCTAAAAACTGTCCACCGACTGAAGTATCACGATCATAAATGAATTTTGCGATGACATTAAACAAGATGTATTGGGTCAATTGCGCCGTGAACATTTGTTCCCAATAAAGGTCTGTTTTTTGCCAATTCTTGTGGGGATCCTTATCTGGACTGATCGAAGAAAATATTGCTTGGAATAGTTTTAGTTTATTTGTCAGAATAATCCCTTTGGCAAACTCTGATTTGCTTTCAGTAAGCCACTCAAAACCGCCATCCATTTTATAGCCGCGAGCTTCATCACCAGTCCATAAGGCGCGAAATTGTCTCGCAGTCACGATCACTTCTTTGGCCGCATAGCCAACGCGAGTGGTCGTTTCCAAAATTTTCTTTGTGGTCACATTTCGGGCAAACCCAGAACTTTGTGATAAAATCAAAGGATTGATAAAGCGCGAGGTCAATATTTTTGATCTGGGATTATAGCCATCGTGGAACTGGGTATCCATGGAAAAAGCGAGATAGGGATCAATAAATTTCTTGAGTGTCAATTTGAGCACTGAATCAAAATCAATTATATCAGTAGATTTTTCTGGCGCCAGCCAGTTTTCATTTTCCTGAACTGAAATTTGGCCGAAGGCACAATAGAGAGAGTTTTTCCAGTTGAACTTTTCTTTAGCATATAAAAATTCCATCTTAGCATAAATTTTCCAAGTGAAATTGCCTTTGCCGCCTCCTTTCCAATTTCTGTTTAAGGAAAGCTGATTCGCATCCAGACCTGCCGAAATATCATTATGCCAGAATTTTGGTCCTTTGGTAAAAAGTGGCTGAAACCAAGGAAGGCTCCAGTAGTGGTCAAAGGTGCCGTAATCTATCCAATTGGTGTAGGAATTTCTTACCACTCCGTCGCCAAAGAGGATGTAGTCATAGTCAAAAATGACATTTGAAAAAAATGGCTCCCACAGTCGAGCGATATTTTTTAATCCTGACGTGTCAGGAGCTGTGCCGACGAGGATTAAATAATTGGGATTTTCCGGATTGGGAAAAATATAGATTGCTGCACACCCTGGCGCATCACAAAAGGATCGTCCAAAACGAATGCCATTTTGTTGAATTCTCAAGGGCAATTTAGCTACGATTTTTTTAAGATAGGCATTGGAAGCCTCGTTGCCAAAGGTGATGACATTAGCTTCGATTTTTTGCTTAGCTTGAACCGTATCGGCAATCAAAAGCTGATTTAAAAATTCGTCTCTTCCGCGCTGGCTGCTTTGTTTGGTCAACTGGTAACAAAGCTGATTGTATTTATTATCGATATCAAGTGTGCTGTAAATAAATTTTATCGGCTTATCAAAAATCGCAGCTAATGGTCCGCACACAGCGGGAATCTTTTCCAAATATTGAGGAGCTTGTTTTAGAATATTCCATTTCTGGCCTTCACGCTTAAAAATAATTTCATCAATTTTTTTATCTTCGATTTTTAGTTGCTGGTGATTATCAAAGAAGACCGTCAATGGATAAACTGCCGTCGGCGGAAGTTTGCTCAAGGTTACTGCCAGTGCTGGCAAATTTTTTGTGGCCAAAAAAATGTTATTCGAATCCAGAGTAGCTTCCAGCAAAGCAGCTTCGTTATAATCATTTTGCGCTAACGGCTTCACCCAGAAAGCCGCAGAAGGTTTTAAATGTTTGATATGCAAATAGATTTTAGTCGGAACGGCTTTTCTCTGTTGCAGCAGCCAGCGAAAGTAAGGCAGTGAAAACAGGTAATCTTCTCGGCTGGTATCACTGGTTAAATTGGTCAGTCTGATGCTGCCCTGAAAACGATTAATTTTTTCTGCAAAAGAAAGGTATTCGTCTTGTTGATTTTGTTCATAAAAAAACCACATGGGGGTGAGAGCGAGATTTTGCAGCCGGAAATTATCGTTCAATTTGCAAAATGCCACTGTCAAGGCGGCAAATTTATCGGGGTAGTTTTGCGCCAATTGGAGAACTTCGAAACCAGCGCTGCCTTCTCCAGTTAGATAAATTCTATTTTTATCGATGGAGTATTTGGAGCAGACATCAGCGATACAGTTCATTATCTCTTCCAGACCAAAATAGGTCGTCCCCAAATCGGGATAGCCTTTAGGAAAAACGCCGATGATCGGCAGGTCATATTTGGCCAGCAAATTCCCAATTTTGCGGGCGCTTTCTTCTTCATTATTCCGTACATCATGAACAAAGACAAAAGCCGGGTAGGTTTTTTCTTTGGTGAAATCGGTCGGCAAATGGAGCAAATAACGACGGATTCTCTGCTCGCGTTCAGATTTATAAAGTGATTCCACAATTCGCTGTTCGCGGTTATAGTAGACCTGTTTTTTTAAATAAAAATTGGGTATCTGATCGATCCGCTTTTGTGCTTGAATCATCAGGTTATAAAAGTCAAAATTAGTGCTACAAGCAGCGAGTTCATGTTGCAGCCATTCTACCCAATATTCGACCATGAAACAAGCAGATGGATCAATGCTTTTTAGATTTTTAAAAATTTCGACTTGCTGAGACAGATAGCCGATTTGTTCTAAAATAAGCTGTTTGGACCAGATCAAAATATCAAACATCTGGGTAATCCGAAAGGAATTAATTTCTAACTTAAGCCGCCCCCATTTTAGGTATTTGGAGGGAATTGTCAATTTGATCCATTTTTGGCTGCTCATTCTTATGGTGTTTCGGAAGAAGGTTTCATCATCCTCAAAGAGCCGATATGACAGGCGGCTTTGTAAGGTCTTGCTGTAAATCCAAATTGAAAGTGAATCGGTCTCGGAGAGAAACGGCTGAGTGGGAATGGCTTGTACGATATTGGCATCAGGATCGAACAACAGCAGATTGCCAAAGGGAAGGGTAAATTTTTTTCGTGTGATGCCGCTTGTCCATTCCAGCCAGCCGCGGCAATTCTGTCCATCGTTATCGAAAACGACAACAGAGAAACCGAAGTGCATGCTGGCGAATGGGCCAATCAAGCCAAGGCCATTCCAAGGGATGAGCGCTTCATAGCGAATGGTGTCGTGCGAAACGACCACCTGAACTGGATAATCGCGAGGCCCGGAATTTCTGTTTTCCGTATAGGTGTATTCATAAACAATTGCCTGACTATCGGCAATGGTTAGAACAAACTCACGGTCATCACTCTGATAGTAGTTGGGATCATTATCATCGTGTATGTCGACGGCAAATTGAAGACAATCGTTAGACCAGAGGTCATTACCAATCATGGGAAATGCAACCGAGTCATCAATTGTTTGTGCCGCGATTACCAAACCATCGTTGTTCCAGCCAATCCAAATTTTTGCGCTGCAATCTGAAGGCCCGCGCCAATCTCCCTGGGCATATTTAGCTTGATTAGAGCTATTGAGGATTATGGGTAGCTGGTTTTTCCATTCGAGGTGAGAGCTGTCAATACGCGCATTAATTTCTGGGGCAATATAAAACAGGTCGTTGTTTGGAGCAGGCAAAGCTGACTGTACCGGCGCTGAAATAGCTGGTTTCAAAAAATAGGCAATTAGAATCAGAGGCAAAAGCTTAATTTTCATCGAACTTATTTTAGGTTTGGCTCGAAAGGGCAACTATTCAAATCAACCAATGAAAGAAGTGACAAATCGAATGTAGTACTAACTCAGCGTTTATTTTGTTCAATTTGCCAAAACGGCAAGCAAAAAAAAACCAGAGAAATCGCCAAAGCTGATTAGTAATAATTTTTCCTGCGTGGGAAAACAAACATCACAGTCAGCAATCCAACCATGAAGCCTCCAATATGCGCCCACCAAGCGACATCGCTATAACCGCCAGAAATGCTCAATGAAGCAAAGCCGCTGAGGAATTGTACCAAAAACCAAAAGCCTAAAAATACGAAGGCGGGGATATGAATAATGGGGAAAAAAAGAAAAATAGGAATCAGGGTCAATACTTTTGCTCGGGGAAAGAGAAAGATGTAAGCGCCCATCACGCCGGCAATAGCTCCGCTGGCGCCGATAGTGGGCACCATCGACGTCGGATTCATGTACACATGAGCTACGCCGGCCAAAACGCCACAGGTAATATAAAAGAACAAAAATTTTAAATGACCAAGATGATCTTCGACATTATCACCAAAAATCCACAAAAACCAGACATTCCAGATCACGTGAAACCAGCCACCATGCAAAAAAATAGAGGTAAAAAAAGGGATAAATCTGGTGATTAATGCTACGTCTCCTTTCATCGCTGCTTGAAAAAATTTATTTGGTACAATGCCAAAAACTGATATAAAACCATGCAAGTATTCGCCGAGGGACATCTCTAATAAGAAAATTAGACCATTAAAAATAATTAATAAAATCGTGACAAAAGGAAAAGTACGGGATGGTATCGTATCACATAATGGTATCATGGAGTTTTAACTTAATGAATATTTTTTTTCTGCTATTTTGGTGATTGTTACCGTTTGACCAAAGTGAAACGAAAAAATATCCCAAAATGGTTTCGCGTCGAGGCGATAGATTTGCTGCGGTTTTTTGGGTCCAACTGAATAGACATCCACTGGCTCAAG
>CAZNDR010000283.1:0-5997 GCA_964571835.1 uncultured Cytophagia bacterium
GGCATGGAGTACTACGATTAATTTTTTTTTTTAAATAATGAAAGTGAAAATTGTATTTAATAAAGCTAATGCTTTGCTGACAGAGTGGTGGAAGCTTAAAATTCTGACCACTCTTTCGCTATTTGGGGAAGCGTAAATTTGAACGCAATTGCCGAAAAAATGGAAATGACGAGGCAGACTTGAGCCATAGTAATCCATTAAAAAAAATATTAAAAACATCCATACCCGCAGTTATCGATTTATCGTCACAGACAATATATTTTACGGTAGAGGCGATTTTTATTGCTCGAATTAGCACTGCAGCTTTTGCTGGGCAAGGATTAGCCATTCAGGTTATTATCGCTTTCTTGACTGTCATTATCACCTTTATCGTCGGCAGTTCTTTGATAATTGCCCGGCACATCGGCGCTGATGAACAGCGGCAAGCCAATCATGTCTTGGGTCAGGCGTTAATGATCAGCGTCTGCCTTTCCTTTTTCTATGCCGCCATCTGGTACTTTGGTGGCGTTCACATTTTTAAGCTGATCAAAGAAGGTGGCTCCATTGAAGCTCAGCGCGCTGGTATTTTGTACCTGCGCATCGTGGCTATGTTTGCCCCGATCATCATCACCAATCTGGTGGCAGTTGGCTGCATTCGCGGTGCTGGTGATACGCATTGGTCCATGGTGATTAACGTAACGATTAATGGACTAAATGTTATCCTCGCCCCTTTGTTAATTTTCGGCTGGTTTGGTTTTCCGAGATGGGAAGTTGAAGGCGCTGCTATTGCCGTAGGCATTTCGCATTCCGTCGGTCTATTGTTGACCTTGTACATTCTGAGGACGCGAAAATCGGTGCTATTCTTATCATTTCACGAGTTATCTCAACCGAATTTCAGCACTTTTAAAAGATTGATAAAAACAGGCATTCCAGCCACGGTTGAGCAATTAGTCTGGGCAGTGGGATTGCTCATCGTTTCTGTTTACGCAGCGATGATGGGAAAAGATTTTTTAGCCGCCCACATGGCATTTAATAAAATTCAAAATGTATTGTCTATGGCGTACTTGGGATTCAGCATGGGCGCGATGACACTGATGGGGCAGCATCTGGGCGCCGAAAGAGAAGATTTGGCAGAACGAACTGCTCGGACAACCAGTTGGGTAGGTTTTGTCTTTTCCAGCGTGATCGCTGCGGCACTCATTGTGTTTTCCAAGGCCATACTTTTCTTGTTTACTCCAGAAACTGATATTATTACCATTGGTCACAAGGCAATGATAATTTTCGCCATGATTCAAGTGCCTAAAGCGGTGGATAGTATTATTATAGGAAATTTAAGAGGCGCTGGCGATCTCAAATGGCTGATGATGTTGACCATCGTTGGCGTATTGAGTTTTGAAATCGGTGTAAATTGGATTATTGCTTTTATTTGGCATCTGGGCGTAGCAGGATTGTGGGGAATACATTTAATTGATGAGCTTGTCAGATTGGTAGCCAATGTTTGGCGTTTCCAGGGAGGCAATTGGAAGACAATCAAAGTATAAAAATGCCAGGAATATTGATCACCTTTGAAGGTATCGATCTTTGCGGCAAGTCGGCTCAAATGGAAAGGCTGGTGGATAGACTTAAAACTCATCACTTTCCGCACTTGTTGTTGAGAGAACCTGGCGGTACGATTTTTTCAGAAAAGATTAGAGATATTTTGCTGACTAAAGAAAAGGAGGATATGTGTGCGGCAACCGAGTACCTGCTATTTTCAGCTGCTCGGGCGCAAATGACGCGGCAAAAAATAATACCAGCCTTAGCCGACGGTTTCATTGTCGTTTGCGACCGCTATTTTGATTCCAGTACCGCCTATCAGGGCTATGGTCGCGGGATTGATTTGTCGCTGATCGAACGTATCAATCATTTTGCCAGCAGCGGCATTAAGCCAGATGTGACATTTTTGCTGGACATCGATCTCGAAGAAATGGAAAAAAGAAAAAGTCAGATGTCAAAAAAAACGGATAGGATGGAGGATCAGGCAAAAGATTTTTTTCTCAAAGTGAGGAAAGGTTATCTATCCTTAGCAAATCAAAACCAGGAACGATTTATCCTGATAGATGGTAAAAAGACTATCATTTCCATCGCCGAACAGGTCTGGAAAAAGGTCGAAAGAGTTATAGCTCAAAAATACCAAGCGCACAACCAATAATTTTAATTAATCACCGAGGAGGTGACCGATATGAAATCCAAACAAAGATATTTGCCCTTATTTCTCATCGTCGTTTTTGTCGTCAGCAGCGCATTTTTAGGCGGCTGGATTGCCAAAGAGACGAAGACCGCCAAGCCAGACTATTACTTTGAAATTGATAAGAATATTGCTCTGTTTGGTAAGGTTTATGAAGAAGTTACTAAAAGGTATGTCGAAGAAATCGATCCCGGAAAATTTATGAAAGCTGGTATCGAGGGCATGTTAGCAACGCTTGATCCATATACTATGTTTATTGAACAAGAAGGCAGCAGCGAATTGCAAATCATGACCGCTGGCAAATATGGCGGCGTCGGCATGCGCATTGCCAAAAGAGATGGCTGGGCAACGGTTGTGGAACCGCCGTTCGAAGGGACGCCATCACAAAAAGCGGGCATCCGCGAGGGAGATCGAATCATTGAAGTTGACGGTCATTCCACTGAACCGCTCAATATTTCCGAAACCGCTCAGAAACTCAGAGGCGAAATCGGCACTGAAGTGAACATAAAAATTAGCCGCGTCGGCGAAGAAAGACCGCTGGAATTTCGTCTGATTCGCGCCGAAATAAAAGTCAGCGACATCACCTATGCTGGAATAATTCAGGATAAAATTGGCTATATTCGCCTGAGCCATTTTTCGCGTTTTGCTGGAAAACAAGTGCACGATTCGCTGGCAGCTTTGACAAATCGGGGGATCGAAAGCTTGATTTTTGATTTGAGAGGCAATCCCGGCGGGCTACTGGAATCAGCTGTCGAGGTGGCGGAAAATTTTATCAAAAAAG
This sequence comes from uncultured Cytophagia bacterium, assembly GCA_964571835.1. Lineage (GTDB taxonomy): Bacteria > Zhuqueibacterota > Zhuqueibacteria > Thermofontimicrobiales > Thermofontimicrobiaceae > CAZNDR01. Next base: position 2,988 of record CAZNDR010000283.1, read on the forward strand.
GAGACATGATCGTTTATACCAAAGGCAGGGGCGCCAATACTGATAAAGAGTATCGATCTGAAACTGAACCTGTCTGGGGCGATAAACCGCTGGTTGTGCTCGTGGATAGCTACAGCGCTTCCGCTTCCGAAATTGTGAGCGGAGCTATCCAGGATCTGGATCGTGGCGTAATTATTGGTACACCAACTTTTGGCAAAGGACTGGTTCAAACAGTTATTCCTTTAACCCGCGATGGCAATTCTCTCAAAATAACCTCGGCCAAATATTACATACCCAGTGGCAGGCTCATTCAAAAGCCAAATTTTATGCGTGAGAAAGATATTGTCTGGGGATTTGATACCAACGCTGATTCATCAACAAAGAAAGAAGCATCTTTTCACACCGCAGCTAACCGCGAAGTTACCGGCGGCGGTGGAATTGTGCCCGATATTCAAGTCGATTCGCCAGAATTATCACCGTTAGTTATTAACCTGATCATGAAATCAATGTTTTTTAACTTTGCCCTGGAATATGCTTCTCAACATGAGGATCTGACAAAAGACTTTGTTATTGATGACCAGCTCATGTCCAGTTTTCAGGAATTTCTGAAGGTTAAAGATTTTTCTTACCGAACCGAAGCAGAAGAGCACATTGATGCCTTGGCCAAGATCATCAAGAATGAAAAATACAATGAAAACGTGACCGCAGCCTTTGATAATTTTAGAAATTCACTTATAGCAGCCAAAGAGAAAGATTTCGAACGGGATCGAGAGATCATCAGAAGAAATTTGCATGCCGAAATCGCGGCAAAATTCTGGGGCACTAAAGGAAAATATGAAAGCGAATTCCAATATATCCCAGAAATTCAAAAGGCGATTGCAGTGTTAAAAGATCATGGGCAATATTTTTCACTCCTGCATGAAAAAAAATCTGGAAGTTAACGAATTATTATAATATGAACTAAGTACTCGCATTGCAGAAGGTAATTTATCAATGAACATGGGAAATTAAGGAGAATTTGAATGGCGAAAAAGTACGTTTATTTTTTTGGCAATGGAAAAGCAGATGGTCAGGCATCGATGAAGGAATTGCTTGGTGGCAAAGGTGCCAATCTGGCTGAAATGGCCAATTTGGGAATTCCAGTTCCGGCTGGTTTTACCATTTCCACCGAAGTGTGTGCCCAATATTATAAAAATAAAGGCCAATATGATCAGATTGTGAAAGAGCAAGTTGCCGAGGGAATGAAACACATCGAACAGGTGATGGCTGCCAAATTTGGCGAGGGCAAGAATCCGCTTTTGGTTTCTGTTCGTTCAGGAGCACCAGCGTCGATGCCCGGCATGATGGATACGGTATTGAACCTGGGATTAAATGAAACGACCGTGCAAGGCATTATCAATCAATCAAAAAATGAACGCTTTGGCTGGGATTCGTATCGCCGTTTTGTGCAGATGTATGGTGATGTAGTGATGGGTTTGAAACCGGAAAGCAAAGAAGAAGAAGATCCGTTCGAGATCATCATTCATAAATTGAAAGAGAAACGGGGCGTTCATCTCGATACCGAATTAACAGCCGGCGATCTTAAAGAATTGGTTTCTATGTTCAAAAAAGAAATCAAACGGCGAACCGGAAAAGATTTTCCCATTGATCCCTGGCAGCAGTTGTGGGGAGCGATTGGTGCGGTTTTTGGCTCGTGGAATAATCCTCGCGCTTTGACTTATAGAAAATTAAACAACATTCCGGCGCATTGGGGAACCGCGGTCAATGTTCAAGCGATGGTTTATGGAAACATGGGCGATGACTGTGCTACCGGCGTGGCGTTCACACGCGACCCAGCAACTGGGGAACATCAGTTTTACGGGGAATATTTGGTCAATGCCCAAGGCGAAGACGTAGTGGCAGGCATTCGTACGCCGCAGCCGGTCAATGAAGCGACCAAAAGTGACGCTAGTCAAAAAACTTTGCAAGAAATCATGCCCAAAGCTTTTGCTGAATTGGAAGCAATTTATCAAAAATTAGAAAAGCATTACCAGGATATGCAGGATATTGAATTCACCATTCAAAAAGGTAAATTGTGGATGCTGCAAACCAGAACCGGCAAGCGTACTGCCGCTGCTGCAGTCCGCATTGCGGTAGAAATGGTCGAAGAGGGATTAATCGACAAAAAGACGGCGGTCATGCGCGTAAAACCGGAGCAATTGGACCAACTACTGCATCCGACCTTTGATCCCAAAGCAAAAAAGAAAGTCATTGCTTCTGGTTTGCCTGCCTCGCCGGGCGCCGCATCAGGACGAATTGTCTTTCATGCTGACGATGCTGAAGCCTGGGCTGCCAGAGGCGAAAAAGTTCTGCTCATCCGCATCGAAACGTCTCCCGAAGATATTGGCGGCATGAATGTCGCGCAAGGAATTCTGACCGCGCGAGGCGGCATGACCTCCCATGCTGCGGTGGTTGCCCGAGGCATGGGCAAATGCTGCGTCGCCGGCTGCGGAACGTTGCAGATTGATTACAAAACCAAAACCATGACTGCTAACGGCAAAGCCTATAAAGAAGGCGACTGGCTTTCTTTGGATGGTTCCAGAGGTGAAGTAATCGAAGGCAAAGTTCCCACTGTTCAGCCGGAGCTTTCCGGCAATTTTGGCAAATTGATGAGCTGGGCTGATGAGTTCCGCAAACTCGGGGTGCGCACTAACGCCGATACGCCTCATGATGCCAAGGTGGCGCGAAATTTTGGCGCTGAAGGAATTGGTCTCTGCCGTACCGAACACATGTTCTTTGAAGGTGATCGAATTAAAGCCGTTCGGGAAATGATTTTGGCCGAAAACGAAATCGGCAGAAGAAAGGCCTTAGCAAAATTGTTGCCTTATCAACGTGATGATTTTTATGGTATTTTCAAAGCCATGCATGATCTGCCGGTTACTATTCGCACGCTGGATCCGCCGCTGCATGAATTCCTGCCTCATGATGACGCTAATCAGCAAGAAATGGCAGAAGAGATGGGCATCTCTAAAGAAGAGGTGAAAGCTAAGGT
>CAZNDR010000284.1:0-5993 GCA_964571835.1 uncultured Cytophagia bacterium
ATAAGATTCTGGACACAATAGTACCGATTAAATTGGAAAGCCCCAACCATAACCTTGCTAGGGGTACATAAATTTTCGGAAAGATCATATTAATAATCAAAATTGGTAGGGCCAATTTGAAAAAAATTATTTTCTTTAAGAAGAGACCAACAAGTAACAGAATTAGAACCATCGCCATGCCAGTGTCTTTTGCCTGGTCTTTAGAAATTTTTGTTCTAAAGGTAATCATGCAGAGCTTCTCCTGTTGTTTGCTAATCCATGAAAAACCAAAGCTTCTTTTTCCTCGCTCCATTGAAATAGCTTCTTTTTTTCTTTTACATTCTGTATAAACTCGGCTTGTCTCTGTAAACGAAAAAATTCACTTATTTTTTCTGCTAATGATGCTGGGTCTTTCGGTGGAACAATGTAGCCTGTCCGACCATCATCAACTAAGTCAGTCAAACCTAAGACATCTGAAACAATTACTGGCTTATTGTAACCATAGGCTAACGGGATAACCGCGGAGTAGGTAGCTGAAATATAGGGCAAAACAAATATATCAGCTGCACTAAAATAGAATATTGCTTCCTCATCTGATACAAATCGGTCGACAATGTCCACCGCCCTGTCAATTTGAAGCTCGGCAATTCTCTGCCGATAGCCGTTTACGTCCTCCCAAAATTCACCAACTATTAAAAATTTGACTTCAACATTTTTTAATACCTCAGGGATGGCTTCAATCAGATATTTCACTCCTTTATACGGACGAACCAAGCCAAAAAACAAGACGACATTTTTATCTTTTTCCAAATTCAGCCTTTGCCGCGCTACTTCTTTTGGCAGGACATTTTGTTTAAAATGCTGATCGTAGGTCGTCTCCACTAATATTTTGACTTTTGCTTTTGGAAAAATCTGCTTCAAATCATATTCAGTTTTCGAAGAAAGAACGATAAAATAATCACCAAGCGCCAACACAGGCCAGGCTATCATTTTATTCAAAATGCTATCTTCATGAGGATAGACATTGTGAGCAAAAATACAAATTTCGGTTTTAGAAAAAATTTTCAGCAACGATAACAAAGTCATCAAAATAGGTGCTAAAAAAATGGCATGCCAGGTAACAAGCACAACGTCCAAATGTCGGCTTCTTATTTTAAAAAAGCTTATAATCCAATTTATTGGATTCATAGTATTCAGAATAAATTTTCGTTCAAAGTTTAATACCTTTTGAGAATCGTACGTTTGTGATTTTCCGGGAAATAACAATTTGGGATAAAGCATTTTAAAGGAATAAGCGACCACGTCATGATTCAAAGCCAAGTTTTCACATAACATGGTATTTGATTGCGCCTCGCCGCTGCGAAAAGGATGTATTGGGCCGATTAATCCTACTTTCATATTATCCTCTCAAAGACCTGATCGCCTTGACGACTGTTTCAATTTCCGGCTGAGTTAAACTGCCGCTCGACGGCAAGTACAGACCTTTTCGTGATAATTCATCAGCCACCGGATAGCTGCCTCGACAATCGGGGAATCTTTCATCTTTGCCCTTTTTAAAAACAGGTTGTTGGTGCATGCCATAGAAAAATGATCTGGTATCGACTTGCTTTTCCTTCAATTTTGTCATTAACTGGTCTTTGCCTATTCCGAATTCGTCTTCAATGAGAATGCCGTACATCCAATATACATTTTTCGCCCAGCTTTTTTCCGGCGGAATGGTGACGCCATCAATTTCTGATAGCAATGAATTATAAAAGCGGGCATTTGCGATGCGACGCGTGACCAAGAAGTCGGCACGCTCCATTTGCGCTAAGCCAATGGCAGCTTGAATATTGGTCATGCGGTAATTGAAGCCCAACTCATGGTGAATGAAGCGTGGCTCACCAAATGCATGATTTCTCAATCTTCGGGCTTTCTCGGCATACATTTCATTATTGGTAACGACCATGCCCCCTTCGCCAGTAGTAATAATTTTGTTGCTATAAAAACTGAAACAAGCAATGTCACTCAAACTGCCGCACCTTCTGCCTTTATATTCCCCGCCATGAGCCTCAGCCGCATCTTCGACAACAAACAATTTATATTTTTGAGCCAACTCTAAAATCGGGTCCATATCGGCCGGGTGCCCATAGGTATGAACGACCAAAATCGCCTTGGTCCGCGGAGTGATCTTTTCTTCAATTAAGCTGGTATTAATGTTCCAGGTTTCTCGTTCGGCATCGACCAAAACTGGCTGAGCTCCGCTGTAGATTACTGCATTACAGGTTGCAATCATCGTAAAGGTTGGAATAATGACCTCATCATTTTTACCGATACCCAGAGTTTCCAACGCCAGATGGATAGCCGTCGTGCCGTTATTACAAGCCACACCATATTTTGTCTGGCAAAATCGGGAAAACGATTCCTCAAACCGGGCAATATATTTTCCGCTTGAAGAAATCCATGAGGTCTTAATACAATCTGTTACATATTCTAATTCGTTTCCTGCCAGAACAGGTTCGCACACAGGTATCATTATTGTTTATCCAGCTAATAATTATAAAGCGATTTTATCAACTAGTTAAAAATATTCTTTTTCTTTTTCATTACCCCGATAGGGACCTTGCTTTATTTCGATAATTTTAGAATCTTCCAGAAATTCCACTGAGTGTCCGCAGTTGAGGAGTATCATATCTTTTGCCGTAAGGACAACTCGTTTTATCTCTTTTTTTTCATGATAGAGCACAAATTCCAATTTGCCTTTTTCCACATAGATAAATTCTTGCACACGTAGATTTTTTAATTCTGCAAATGGCACATGGTTATGGCGTTTTAAATAAATGTTCTTTTTCCTGTCATGAATCCCCAATTGTAATGGAAAGCCTTCGGGAGTAGGAAACAATAATTCTTCTTTATCGTCAGTACCGTCCCGGACAATCACTGCCAGAAGCAAATCATCTTGGTAAATTTTTTCTACCTTCATTGCTTATCGATCCGCTTGATAATGTAATGCCAATGGTTTTTCGGTGTCATAAACATGCACTGCATCCCAGGGCACAAATTTGCCGTCCAAAATTTTTTCCCAATTTGTCAGATCCGCCTCGACCATTAATTTAACCAAGCCTTCGAACTTGAGCGATGGCCGCCACTTCAATTTTCTCTTTGCTTTTGCAGAATCGCCTATCAATATATCGACCTCTGCCGGACGCATGAATAGCGAATCGGAAACGACGTATTCTTCATAATTTAATCCCACTTCGGCAAAAGCCAGCCGGGCGAATTCTTTAACCGAATGGGTTTCGCCGGTAGCGATCACAAAATCATCCGGCGCATCTTGCTGCAAAATTTGCCACATCGCCTCGACATAATCGACGGCGTAACCCCAATCTCGTTTCGCTTCTAAATTGCCGAGCACTAATTTCTTCTGCAGCCCTAATTTAATTCTTGCCACGGCATTGGTAATTTTGCGGGTAACAAATTCCAGCCCTCGCAGCGGCGATTCATGATTAAAAAGAATCCCACAGCAAGCAAATAAATCATAGGCTTCCCGATAGTTGACCGTAATCCAATGGGCATACACTTTTGCCGCCGCATAGGGACTACGGGGATAAAAGGGGGTTTTCTCTGTCTGTGGAATTTCTTGTACTTTGCCGTACATCTCGCTGCTCGATGCTTGATAAAATTTCGTGTGCGGCGACAACGCCATGAGCGTATCAATAATCCTAGTCGTTCCCAATCCTGTGATTTCGCCAGCACCAATCGGTTGGTCAAACGAAGCGCCCACGAAACTTTGAGCGGCCAGGTTATAAAACTCATCCGGTTTTGTCTTTTGGAATAATCCGGTTATTGATGATTGATCCAGCAAATCAAACGGAATCAATGCTAATTTATCCTGTATATTGAGGCATTGCAATCGCCAGAAATTTGGCGTACTCAGACGCCGGTACGTTCCAAAAACTTTGTAGCCTTTTTCTAATAAAAATTTGGCTAAGAATGCTCCGTCCTGGCCGGTAACCCCGGTTATGACTGCTGTTTTGCGTTTTTGCATAAATCAAGCCTCACTCAGTCCATTGGCGCTTTCATCATTTTTAATTTCAGCGATTAAAAAATACAACATCATTTACCTTTTTGTGAATGTAACTCAATTTTCTTAACTCGATATAAGGTGTCTTCCAATAATCGCCTTGTCCCTCCAATTAAATCAGCAACCAAACCAATCATCATGACTTGAAATCCAATCATTAGCAGAACCGCCGCCAGAATTAACGATTGAATATGTCCAGCCCCATGCCCTATTAAATAAAAATAAAGAAACCTCAATGAAATCAAAAGCCCTAAGCCGAAGATTATTCCTCCAATCCGAATAAATGTTTTCATTGGTTCGTACATTAAATAAATTCTGAAAATAGTCAGAATAGACCTTTTCAAATAGCCGGGAATACTTTTAAATAAACGCGATTGGCGCAACTTTTCGTTCGTTCGCACCGGCACGTGATGGATGGCTAAGTTCTTTTTCCCCGCCTGGATGATCGTTTCCAGGGTATAGCTGAATTTGGTAATCACATTCATTCGCAAGGCCGCATCACGGCTGAGCGCACGGAAGCCACTGGTAGCATCAGGGATTTCAGTATCGGAAACATGTTTTACGACCCAGCTTCCCAGCAGTTGTAGTTTCCTCTTGGTAAAAGAAAAATGCCTAATTCCATTTACCTGTCGATCACCGATAACAATATCTGCTTCACCTTTTAAAATAGGAGTTATCAATTTTTCAACGTCCGCCGCATCGTACTGATTATCGCCATCGGTATTAACGATGATGTCAGCACCAAGCTTCAAGCAAGCGTCGATTCCTGCCATAAAGGCTTCGGCTAAACCTTTATTGTTGGTGAATTTTACAATATTTTTTACTCCGTTTTCTCGGGCAACTTTTATGGTGTTATCTGTGCTACCATCATCAATGACCAACGTTTCAATATCATCAATACCAGCAATTTTTTTAGGCAATCCCTTTAAGGTCAGCGGCAAGGTGTCTTCCTCATTTAAACATGGTATTTGAATAATTAATTTCATGGCAGTTCTTGTGTCGGTTAAGTTGGATTTACAATACTATAATATGGCTTTTGATATTTTTCATAATAACGTTTGAAAAAGCTGGCTAACATTTGCTGATGGACTGTATCAACGCTCAAGCTGGTATCAATTGGCTGAAACTTTTTATTCTTTGCCAATTGCTGATACAGCCGCAATTTTTCATCAAGCACATGTCCATCAACCTCATCGACCTTGCGCTGCAAAATTAAATCTTTGCTGGCTATTAACAAAAAAGACAATTGCGGTTTAGGCGTCAACAGAATCAGTAATTTGGAAAACATGCGATCAAAAATTTTGTCGTCATCAAAACGAATCCCAAAATCGATAACCGCATCATAAATAGTTCGATCCGAAATAACAACCTTTCGCCGAAAAATGTTCCATCGGATTTTAAAGTTAAATTTTAAAGCCGTTTCTGCCAATATAACACTCTTATAAAAAAAGCTCAAGATAATATTATTCAAAATTTTTTTTCGCACGGCCAAATCCTTTTTGCCGCCAATGTCCTTATCCTTTTGTGGCGGCGAGCCTTTTTTTGAAAAGAGGTTATTAATCACTTCCACCGTTTTAACCACCGCGCCGCGAATCCAAACTATGCGCGTATAAATTTCAGAAATAGACAATGCGCGATCAAGCATTTCTGTTTGCAATGTTTTTCCTGAGCCATCAATTCCAGCAATACCAACATAAAATGCCGGTTGAACTCTTTTATAGCGAGTTATCTTTCGTTTCAATGTAACTATTGTGCTGTAATTTACTTGTTTTATTTTTTCTGATTTTGATATTAATTCATCACACCTAATTTTCTCGTACCATAACTTAGCATTTTCAAAAAAGTTGAATCGAAACGGTAAATTTGTTAATCCTGAATTAGATGGCATAGCCTGGGGCAATTTCTTTTCCACCGTAAGCAAATCTCGTCCAAAGAGGTGATTAACATAACC
>CAZNDR010000285.1:0-5976 GCA_964571835.1 uncultured Cytophagia bacterium
ACTCGGTCATGGTCAGTATGAACGTTTATTGAGAATCTTATTGGATGACGAAGTAAAGCTGAATGAGTTGATTAATCAGGTTGAAAGCGATTATCATAGTGTTGTTGCTGAAATGGCGAACCTTGCCAAGCAGTATTTGAAAATACAGAACGTGCCAATGGGCATTCGCGACAAAGAAGAACTTTGTCAGGTTTTGATTGAAGAATTGTCCAAAGACGTGCCGCGCAAGGATCAAATTTTTGCGTGGTGCACAGAGATTGAAAACTATCATAAAATCTTTATCGACGAAATCGCCTTGTTCAAATTGCCGATTGATTATAGCATAAACGTAAGTTGGGGAAATGCCACAACCTTCCCGGCCAATAAATTACTCTCATTAGCGCCAGTAGATTTATCTGCTGTTGGCAGTAATTACCAGCTATTCTTGAAGCCGATTTCAACTGATATCGAGTGGATAGCTCAGTTATCCGCTTTGCGCGAATTTAGTCGATCACATTTGAAAGCCGCGATGTTGTTAGATGGTTTTCCCATTCATTTTCATTATTGGCATCGCCATGGTGCCAACATTTCATTGGCCACCAAAGTCTTCCCGGATAATTCATATCTATCAGGTTTTAAAATGAATTTTGCTAAAACTTTGCTCGAAAAAGGACTTGGTGGCTATGATCAGGCGCTTCAATTTGTCTTGTTGGAAAATCTTGCTCAGGCAGATTTTAAAGCGCTGATTGAACTTAAATATTTTGACAATCAATTTGCCCCGCGACAAGTTGATAGCCTTTTTGCTGATAGCGGCATTTTTCGTCAACAGCCAGTCGATATCATTAGACAAATGAATACGAATCCAGGCCAGCTGGTGGAGGAATATTGGGGCATAAACAAATTCAACCAACTAAAAATTCGATGCAAAAAAAATCAGGGAAGAGAATTTCGTGAAAACAGTTTTTATCTATCCGCTTTGAAATATGGCCCAATTCCTTTAAGTTTATTAGCTGAAAGAATCTTTCGTAGTTCGAAGCAACATAATTAATCACATGGCAGATGGGGCAACAAATCGAGTGGAAGCCAGCGAATATTTGTCATTCTAAAATTTCATGAAGTGCCAATTGGATGAGGAAATTTTTTTAAACCTGCTCCATCGGTAAACGAAAATAGGAGGAGAACAGAAATGGTATCACAAGAAGACATCCGAGCGTTGAAAATGCAAAACATGAAATCGCTCAAGAAAAAATTGAATGTCAATGGAATCGGCATTGGGCACAAAATAGTAAAGGGAAAAGATACTGGTGAGTTGTGCTTGACGGTTTTGGTTAAGAAAAAATTGCCTTCGTCTGAATTGCTGAAAGAGGATTTGATTCCCCAGTGGCTGAATAATATTCCGCTTGACGTATTAGAGGTGGGGGAGATTCATGCTTTTAAAGCCAGAACCGATCGTTGGCGGCCTGCGCCAGGCGGCGTGAGCATCGGCCATTACGCCATCACTGCCGGCACACTGGGTGCGATAGTTAAAGACAGAACAACTGGCGCTGCATTAATCCTTTCTAATAATCACGTGTTGGCAAATAGCAATAATGCCAGCATTGGCGATGCTATTTTGCAGCCCGGGCCGGCAGACGGCGGCAAGACTCCGCAGGATAGGATTGCCGATTTAGAACGGTTTGTTCGCATTCAATATCAAAGTGGCGGCAACGGCAATGGTGGCGACTGCTCTATTGCACAGGGGGTAGTTGTCATACTAAATTGCGTTGCAAAAATGGTTGGCTCGAAGACTCGGCTGGTGACGGCCAAAGCAACGGCGGCTGACAATGAGGTAGATGCGGCGGTAGCTAAACCAGTTTCTGGCGCAATCGATAACAAAATAATTGATATCGGAGTTATTACTGGTACCAAGGAAGCAGAAATTGGCATGGCGGTGCGCAAAAGTGGCAGAACCACTGCTACTACTAAAGGTACGATTCAGGTTCTCGATTCCAATGTCGATGTCGGTTATGGTGGAAGCCGCATCGCTACCTACGAACATCAAATTGTCGCTAACGATATGTCTGATCCGGGTGATTCTGGTTCGCTGGTTGTCGACGGTTCGCTGCCGCTGGCAATTGGCTTGCTGTTTGCTGGGTCTGATACCTCTACCATATTGAGTCCGATAGCACGGGTGTTGGAGTTAATGAATATTGAGTTTTGAAAATAGCTACAGATAAAGGCAAAGGTTAGGGCAAAGATAACGATGTTTTTTGCTTGGTCAATTTGAGCATCACAGATGAGTCTTTTTGTATTTTTGTGTGTGGTTTTTGTTTAAGGCTGCTGGCAAGTAGTAGCTCACATTTGAAGTTTCAGCGGCTAAAAAAATCATCCAAGACTTCTGCTCCCAATCCTTTCTCAATTAACAATGGTAAGACCTCAAATTCAACTGGCGCTTGTAGTCCGATGTTTTTCAGCTGGTCGACCTGCTGAAATACAATTCGTGGTGCTTCATCCATAATAATTTTGCCCTGCTGCATGACCAGAAGACGGTCTGTTATTAGCGCTTCTTCGGGGAATTGGGTTATCAGGATAATGGTGATCTCATCGGCAGTTTTCTTCCGTGCATTATCGGCTTTGATTTCTGCTAACAACGCCAACAGATCTTGCCTACTCTGGGGATCAAGCATGGAGGTCGGTTCATCGAGGATGAGGTATTTGGGATTCATGGCCAGGACAGAAGCTAAGGCTAATCGCTGTTTTTCACCTCCTGAAAGCAGGTGAGGAGGATGTTGGCGATATTGCGTTAGCTCAAACCGATCTAAAATTGCCTCAACCACCTGGTGGATTATTTCCGAGCTGACACCTAAATTCTCCAAGCCAAAGGCAATTTCCCGTTCCACAGAAGTGGTAACAATCTGATTTTCCGGATTCTGAAAAACAAAGCCGACTTTTTTACGGATGGGCAAAATATCTTTTTCATTTTTTGTGGAGAGACCGTCAACCATGACCTCACCAGAGGTTGGCTGGAGCAAACCATTCAAACAGCGGGCTAAGGTCGTTTTGCCGCTGCTATTGTGCCCCATGATAGCAATGAATTCGCCTTCACGAAATTGCAAATTAATGTTTTCGATGGCGCAAAACGCATTCTCTCTTTCGCCAGGGTACCAATAGCTAAGGTCCTTGATTTCGATCATTTTTCGCGATTCACATTCCCATTATCTGCACAATAACTTCCCGCCTTCTTGGTCGATTATCGAAATCAATTACCACAATCTGTTGCCAGGTGCCTACGAGCAGGCGAGATTCTCTGAAGGGCACAGTCAGCGAGGCACCCAACAAAGCGGACCGGACATGGGAAAAGCCATTGCCATCGTGCCAGGTTGCATCGTGGTGGTAGCGTTGATTTGTGGGCGCGAGTTTCTCAAAAGCTTCGGGCAAATCCTTTAGCAAACCCGGTTCATATTCGATGGTCGTAACACCAGCCGTGGATCCGGAAATAAATATCGTTACTGTGCCCGATTGAATGGCCGATTTTTTTACCGCCTCAGCGACTTTTTCGGTAATATTGATGATGTCAGTGAAACCGTTGGTGGAAATCGAAATGTAATCAGTCCGTATGTTCATACTTGGTGCATTAAAAATGACAATTAAATAAAATAATTTTATTAAAATCTCTCAAAGCCATTATCAGAGATTTTTTCAAAGCTCACGTTAATTGGTAATTGGCGTCAACCTCAACAAAGCTAAAATAATTCGGCCGCTAAGAAAGCCGAGGTCGCAAACGAAAGCCTGAGTCATTTTTAATAATTTTTATTATGCAGACTATCTTTTATTTTTAAAGATGCCAAGCGTTGATTACAAAATTCGATAAAAACTCTCTACGTATCGTTGCGTTCTCCTTCGCTGCATTTAAAAAAAGTTAGGTTGACGCACCTGGCCAGTTGGCGGATTTGCCTTTCAGCGAACATCAAGCCACAAAGTTGCACCAGGAAAACGATGCTAATTTATTCAACCTTCATCATTTCCCAAAATTGCTCATATCTCTTTTCGATATCGCGGTGATCAATTTCTTTCAGCCGATTTAGACTGAACTTTTCACAACAGAACGAGGCTAAGGTGCTTCCGTACAAAATAGCTCGGCGCAAATTTTTCTGACAGAGGTAAGCAGTTTTCGCTAAATAACCGACCAAGCCGCCAGCAAAGCTATCGCCAGCTCCGGTGGGATCCATTAATTTTTCCAAGGGAAAAGCCGGCGCAAAGAAAAAGGATTCTTGATCGATCATTAACGCGCCGTGTTCTCCTTTTTTGATCACCACTATTTTTGGACCGAGGTTCTGAATTTTTTTTACACCTCTGAATAAATTTGGCTCCTGGGAAAGCTGTCGTGCTTCTGAATCATTCAAAATAAGAATATCAACAAGTTTTAGCACCTCGAGCAAAGGCTCAAGCGTTCGTTCGATCCAGTAATTCATGCTATCCAGAACGACCAGTTGTGGGCGTTTCATTTGCTTTAATACTTTTAGCTGCAAACAAGGATGAATATTGGCTAAAAAAAGGTAAGGTGTCTCCTGATACTGCCGAGGCAATACGGGATCGAAATTTTCAAACACATTTAAATGAGTAAATAACGTTTCCCGTTGGTTAAGATCCTCAAAATATTTTCCTCCCCAACGGAAAGTTTTGCCCGGCTTGGAAATCAATCCATCAAAATTGACAAAATTATTTTTCAAAAAGTCAAGCGACTGATGGGGAAAATCATCGCCGACTACTGCTACCACCTTGACGCTAGTGAACTGGCAAGCAGCCGCGCTGAAATAGATTGCCGAGCCGCCCAAAACATCATTGACTTTACCAAACGGTGTTTCTACACTGTCTAAAGCTACGGAGCCGACAACTAATACACTCATCTCTTCCTCTGAGCAATTTGATTTGGTTGAGTAGTAATCTTCATTTCTTTGTGCTTGCCTGAAGCTGACTGTTACATAAATTCTGGTGCTGTAATTCCCAAAAGTTTCAATCCATTGCCAATGACTATTTTGGTGGCTGTTGTTAAAAATAATCGCGCTTCACTAAGTGACCTATCTTCTGATACGACTCGATGCAAATGATAAAAATGATGAAAACCGGCGGCTAATTCCAGCAGATAGGTGGTTAGTCTATGTGGTTCCCACGTTTGGGCTGCACCTGTGATAATTTCCGGGAAACGTAGCAATTTCTGGATTAGCTTCTTTTCTTCCTCTTTGTCTAACAAGAGCAGATTTACATGATCGTTGCATTGTATCCCTTTTTCGGCTGCATATTTCAAAATATTGCATATTCGGGCATGAGCATATTGAACGTAATAGACAGGGTTTTCGTCAGATTGTTTTTTGGCTAAGTCAATATCAAAATCCAGATGACTGGAGCATTTCCGATTGACAAAGAAAAAACGGGCGGCATCAACGCCGACTTCATCGATCACTTCCTTCATTTCAATGATTTGACCCGCACGTTTGGACATTTTCACCACTTCCCCGCTGCGTAACAGATTTACTTGTTGGACAATTTCCACGTGAAAGCTATCTTCTGGATAGCCGAGGGCAAGCAAAGCAGCTTTCATCCGAGGAATGTAGCCGTGATGATCGGGTCCCCAAATATCGAACAATTTTTTATAGCCTCGCTCATATTTCGTTTCGTGATAGGCGATGTCGACCAAAAAGTAAGTTGGCTCGCCTTCACTGGTGACTAACACACGATCTTTTTCATCGTTGAAAAAGCTTGAGCGAAACCAAATTGCCTTTTCCTTTTGATAAGTGAAACCTCTGGCTTCCAATTTCTTGAGCACAGTTAGATACTTCTGGCTATTGCGCAATTGACTCTCTCGAAACCACACCTGAAAATTTACGCGAAATCGCTCCATCATCGCTCGCTGCATGGTAATCATCTTTTCCAGAGAAATTTTAGATAATTGCTCGACACGCTCTTCCTGGTTTAGATGAATGAATTTGTCGCCGAATGAAGCTGCTATATCACTGTCTC
>CAZNDR010000286.1:0-5968 GCA_964571835.1 uncultured Cytophagia bacterium
GTTCCGTTCTTTTGTCAAATGATTTAATGCCAAATATTTTTAATTTTTCCATATGCACCTACACCTTTGACCTTTCTTTACATCTTTATGCGTTAACATCATTTTTTTTAATGGCTAATTTTAAGATAATTAATGTTAAAAGTCAAGGCTTTTTTCAGACAGTTGGAAATGTCAAAATTGCACTCAAAATTATTTTTCTTTAAAAAATCAGCTTTTTGTTTGGCAAAAACTTTTCCTTTCCTGGTTATTTGATAAGCTGCAAATCATGCTATTGATCGTCATGCTAAGCACATCATTTCATAATTTGAGGTAGAAATTGGATGAAACATAATTTAAATTGAAAACCGCTGAACCGGAATGTTCCTTCCAATATTAAACTGCCCTTGATATAGCACATCACTTCAGCAGGGTGAAAAATGAGCAAAACGATGAATTCATAACTGCCTCAGCAGCTTTATTGGTGCTTGATTGCTCTCCATTTTGACAATTAAATCCTATAAGAATTTAGCAAATGATGTACTAAGTATTAGCAACCGGCGGAGACGAGAAATCTCTTCTCTTTTTATAAAAGAGAAGAGATTTCATCCTTGCAGTTACTGTCAGGAATCAGTCTGACGAGGTTCGTCTGGTTTCATGTTCTAATCAATACCTAATTTTTTGATAGGCAAAGCGGCCAGTCATTTCGATGAAGTTCCATGCTGATAATTTTTCCTTTGCTGTTATGAAAATTTTTGCTATATTAATCGGCAGTGAAAAGCTCATCAATTCTTTGACAAAGAATGAAAAAATATAGACAATTTTCCAGCGCGGCGTTTCGATTTATGAGCAATAGGAATTGCTGTCGCAGCAGCGATAGGGAAGGTGATCCTGACATGTTTTGTAGAAATGCGGCTGTATTTCCTCGGTTCATTGTTTTTATCGTTTTTGCTGTTGAAGAAGTAGCTGCGTAATTTCTTCCAGAGGATTTTATTCAAATTTTTCGAGTCACGATCGGCAGTCTCAAAATGAAACTCTCGGTCGGAGATTAAGTGGGTAGCATCGATAAAACATGAGCAGGAAATATCAGCCAAGTGTAAATGGTAATCAATCATCTGAATGTAATTTTCTATCCGCTCAATAATTAATGGCAGCCAAGCCATTTAATCTAAAGCCAAAATAAGGTCGTTTTTTGAAATAAATCTAATGATTTTAGCCCGAGAAGGCAATTCTCATTTTTTATTAATCCGGTCAATAGGATCATCAAAGGGATTTACTGTTGATTTTTTGGATGTCTCACGAATTGATGGAATTCAGCTGAAGGAGCTTGGCGTTTTCTGGCGGTGGCTAATTTTTATAAGCGAATAACTTATCATAATAAGCCCAAGATTAAGAGATAAAGTTGGTCAATTTTTGGGTATTATATGTTCGTGCCGGAGATAGCTTTTTATAATGCTGGCCTTCGTGCGGCTTGCACAACGCTCGCCGCCTCTATGACCATTGAATTGGCTGTTTGGTTGAGTAACGGCAATATCAGGGCTTTAAATTCATCCTGAGAATAGGATGCTTCGAGTACAGACGCTTCCATTCGGGAGTGATATGGTTTTCCTATTTTGAATTGCGCTAAAATTTCCAAATATTATTGAGCGGATACTTAATTTAAGACAAATTTATTGGTGATGTCCTGTTTCAATTGAAAATTATAGGCAACAAGCGAAACGGGCTATAAGCTTAGCGTTGTCAGCTCGTTTTTTGAATCAGATTTTTTAGAAATTATCTTGTGATTTCACACTGGACAAAGATATGAAAGCATTGGTCACTGGCGCTAATGGATTTATTGGCAGTCACTTAGTAGAAGAATTGTTAGCTCAGAAATGCGAAGTGACCTGTCTCGTACGCCAGACAAGCAATTTAAGATGGGTCAAAGACCTGCCGGTCCATTTTGAATTTGGTAATGTGACCGACTACCCGTCGCTTCTCAATGCAGTGAAAGGAAAAAATCGCATTTTTCATTGTGGCGGTATTGTTAGAGCCAGGGATGAAAATGAATTTTTTCGCGTCAATGCTGAGGGGACGAAAAACCTGCTGCAAGCAATTTTAGAAAATGCTAATCAAGTGGACAGGTTTATTTATTTGTCTAGCCAGGCAGCCGCCGGACCAAGCGACAACGGCGTACCAATTTCGGAGGAGAATTTCCCCAGCCCCGTCTCTCTTTATGGCAAAAGCAAACTCGAAGGCGAAAATTTTGTGCACCAATTCAGCCGTCATTTTCCGACCACCATTATCCGACCGCCGTCAGTTTATGGCCCCAGAGACGAAGATTTTTTAGCAGTTTTTAAACAGGTTAAATTCGGCATTAAAGCCAAAATTGGACGCCGCGAAAAAAAAATAAGCCTTGTCCATGTGAGCGACTTGGTGCGGGGAATTGTCTTAGCTGCCATGAGCCACCAAGCCATAAACGAAACTTTTTTTATTACTAATCAGGAAGATTGTTTTGTCGGCGATTTGGTGAATCTCATTGCTGGGGCTTTAGGGAAAAAAGGAATATCGATAACCGTGCCGGAATTTTTTCTTGCTGTCGCTGCTTTTGTCGCTGAAAGTCTGGCGCATTTCGCCGGCAAAGCACCTCTTGTCAATCGTGATAAAGTTCGTGAGCTAAGACAGCAGTATTGGCTTATTGATGGCTCAAAAGCAGAAAAGCTGTTACGATTCAAGCCTAAAATTGCCTTGAAAGATGGCATAATACAGACATGCCGTTGGTATTGCCAGCAAGGCTGGCTGTAAAAAAGCAAACCATTCGCAGATAACTGATGAAGTTCATTGTCGATGTCATGTTGGGCACATTGGCGAAATGGCTCAGGATTATGGGTTTTGATACTATCTATGATACTCGTTTTACCGATGATGATCTTTTTTTCAAAGCCCATCAGGAGCAAAGGATTTTGCTAACCAAGGATGCTGATTTGGCGTTCAAGATGAATCCCAGGTTTAGTTATTACCTCAGCGAAAAAAAACTGCCGGATCAATTAAGAAAAGTGATTAATCATTTCCAGCTAACTGCCGAAATTTCGATTTTTTCCCGATGTGTCCGGTGTAATGAAAAAATTAAACCCATTAAAAAAGAAATTATCAAGGATAAAATACCAGCTTACGTTTTTCAAACCACTAAGGAATTTTTTTATTGCTGTTATTGTGAAAAAATTTATTGGCCAGGTAGCCATGTGGAGCAAGTAAAAAAATTCCTGGAGAATTTAGATCTCATAGAAAATGAATAGGAAAGAAGAGCTCGAAGAAGAGAACCGCAAGCTTCGCCACCTGCGGTTAATTGTTGATATTACAGCAACACAATTGCAAAGTGGACACCTCACTATTATTGAATCTCTCCAATTGATGAATGCGACTAAAGCGTTTGCTCTTCATTTATTTCCGGACAAAGAAGAAACTTACAATCTGATTTATCAAAATCGCTTTAAGAGAATTTTGAATGAGAAATTAAAAGCTAACTGAGTGTGTATTTCCAAATCTTTAATAAAAGCTTGCCTTGGACTTTAACCAGCTAACTGACTCAAAAAAGAAACGTACTATCAATAACTTTCCTTCTCCTTAGGAAAATTCCCGGTACGCACATCTTCCATATAACGGGCACAGGCTTCCCTGATGTCATGTCCCATTTCTGCATATAGCCGGACAAATTTTGGTCGGAATTCTTCGAACAAGCCTAGCATATCATGCGTCACCAAAATCTGCCCGTCACAGTAGGGTCCGGCGCCAATTCCGATGGTGGGGATTTTTATGCTTTCGGTCACCGTCTTGGCGACTGTTGCAGGTATTTTTTCCAATACAATAGCAAAAGCGCCCGCCTGCTCCAGAGCAAGGGCATCAGAGACGATTTTTTTGATTGCTTCCTCGGTTCTCGCCTGGACTTTATAGCCGCCCAGCCGATTGATGGACTGAGGCGTCAAACCCAGATGTCCCATCACCGGAATACCGGCATTAACGAGGCGCCGGACCGTTTCCGCCATAGGTTCACCGCCTTCTAATTTAACAGCCTCCGCATGCCCCTCTTTGATAAATCTGCCGGCATTGCGCAGCGCCTCTTCGGGGCTGATTTGAAATGATAGAAACGGCATATCAGCGACCAACAGCGCCCGCTTCACGCCGCGGCTGGCTGCCCGCGTGTGATAAAGCAATTCATCAACAGTGATGGGAATGGTCGTGTCGTAGCCGGAAAAAACCATGGCGCCAGAATCACCGACTAAAATCAAATCCAAACCCGCTTCATCTAAAAACAGAGCGAACAGATAATCGTAAGCGGTAAGCGCGGCAATTCTCTCGCCCTTCTCTTTCATTTGCGTAATGATGGGCACGGTTATTTTTTTGGTATTCATTTTGTACCTTAAATGTGCATTTTATTTTTCAGTGATTTTCTAGTTAGAGTTTGTCCCAAAATAACCTCCCGCAAGTTTAAGTTAATGCAACTTTTCAACCTCATTGGCATTATTAAACCTGCTAGAGGTGTTTAGACACAATCCATCAATTCATTAATCCAACACAATCAAGTCATTGCCCTTTCTATGACCCCTCCTCCAACGACAACATCGCCCACATAAAAAACGACCGACTGCCCAGGAGTTACTGCCTGATGAAAATCATTAAAAATTACTTTCACGCCATTTGTGTCGGGATAAATTGTTGCTGGTCTTCCAGCATCGTTGTAACGGATTTTAGTGGCTACTTTTAGCGGTGTCTCCAATTTTGCAATAGCAATCCAATTAGTATCTTTGGCGATTAATCCTTTGTTCTGCAAATCTGCTTGATCCCCAATGAACACCCGGTTCGATGCCGCATCGATTTTTGTCACATAAGCTGGTTTGCCGACCGAGATGCCCAATCCCTTTCGTTGTCCAATTGTATAAAACGGATAACCTTTGTGAAAGCCTACAACTTTTCCTGTCTGATTTACTATCTCGCCGTTTTCCAGCTTTTGCTTAAGATGCGGAAAGCGCTCGATCAAAAATCGGGCATAATTTTCATCAGGCACAAAACAAATTTCTTGGCTTTCTTTTTTAGCATAAGTTTTTAAATTCATTTCTTTAGCCAACTCACGGACTTCTGCTTTGCTCAAATTGCCCAGCGGAAAGATCGTTCGTTCCAGCTGAGGCTGAGTCAGCCGCCACAGAGCATAGGCCTGGTCCTTGGTTGAATCAGTGCCGCACAATAAAAAATAACGCTTGCTTTGAGAATCGAATTTCACCCTGGCGTAATGCCCGGTGGCAAAATGATCATACCCCAATTCACTGGCTTTTTTTAGCAGCACTTTCCATTTCATTTCCGAATTACACAAGATGCACGGATTGGGTGTTCTGCCGTTTAGATATTCTTGAGAAAAATTGCTGATAACTGCTTTTTCAAATTCTTCACGAACATCGATGACATAGTGGGCAATTTCCAAATGTTGACAAACCGCTCGAGCATCATTAGCGGTTTCCACTGAGCAACAACTTGATTCGCTAAACACGTTGCCGCCGACCGACTCATAATTCCACAAATGCATGGTTAAACCCAGCACATCATAGCCCTGTTTTTTCAACAAGGCGGCAGCGACTGAGCTGTCCACGCCGCCGCTCATCGCAACGGCAACTTGCTTTTGCTTCTTTTTAATAAAATTGCTCATTACTTATAATTTCATTCTTAGCGATAAGATAAATGCATTCAAATCCCAAAGGAAAAATAGCAAAAGCTAAATAAATAACAATTTTCACCATCGTCACGACTAAAATGTTATTAGCATGATTGGTTACCTTATCAGATCCGCGGCGCGCTATTACAGCCCGGATTGCCTGATGGCTTAAAAATGGATGGCTAACTAATATTTCATCAACCGAAAAGCCTGCAGCTAAGGCATCCAAAATCATGAACACCATGATTCGCGTTCCTTTCACGCACGCTTTACCGTGGCGCATATTTGGATCAATTGCCATATACTCCCACC
>CAZNDR010000287.1:0-5953 GCA_964571835.1 uncultured Cytophagia bacterium
CTTAATGATCGCTCCTTTGACAAAAAATATGTCATTGAAGGAAATAATGAAGAACAGGTCAAAAAAATAGTGTCGTCAGAAGTGCGAGCAGAAATTATTGAATTGGGAGAAATGTTAATAATTTTTAATGGTGAAACCTTTATCTATGAACAAGCCGGAAAAATAATTGATTGTTCAAAGCTGCGGTCGATTTTAGAGCTCTTAACTTCATTGGCCGGGAAAATTGAGGAATGATCAAGACTGATTGAGATATCAGGAAATAAGTTAGCTTAGCACCAGTTATTTGAATAGGAAAATGAAAATCATCAACAGGAACAGCAGTGAAACCAGGAAAGAAAAAAGGTGATAATTTCGTTTGATCCTCAAGTTGAACAATTCAAAAAGTCGCCTCGTCTCCTCATCATAGGTTTTGAGCTTGAATTTTGCCTCATGCAGACTATTTTCTTGCTTATTGATAAACGCTTTCATCGTTTTTATCTACTGTTTAAAAAAGAAGGCTAATTTCTCAATGGATTTTGGGGGAACCAGTTCAAATGCTTTCGGTTCAAGCGACTCAGTTATTTGGATTGGTGCTGAAGATGGTTCGGAAGTTTGACCAAAATCTTTTTTTGAGTTTATTAATTTCTGATTGATCGACTCAGTAAAATTTTCAAATTGCTTATTGACATCGCGAAGGGAGGTAGCGACGCCATCGCCGAGCAATCGAATATCGCTAACCAGCTCTTCCTGAATTTCGGCCGGTGATGTCTTGCTGAACAGCGAAAGCTTTTCCAGTAAAGAGAATGTCTCCTGTTGGTAAGCTATAATTTTTTTTTTAAAGACGCTCAGCTGAGTCAAGCGCTGCTTTTTCTCATGTTCAATCTGCTTGAGCAGTTTTTTTGAGCTGTTGTCTGGCACTGCGAGTGAATACGAACTGGGAGCGCCTCGGCGTTGTCCAATTTTCCGCGGAAAAGCATCAAAGGCTCTTTCAGGTCGCGATTGTTTTGAAAAACAGAGATTTTAAAATTGCCGAACCGAGTTGGCAAGTGGGCTTGCGAAACCAGCGCCAGGCAAACCTGATCATCGGCACCGTAGCCACCTTTCTCTGAGCAATAAAATAGCGGACTGAACAATTTGCCCTGCTTTTCTAACTCTTTTATCAAATTGTTTCGGTTGCCGACAAATTTACAGGCGCGGCTTTTGTTGTTAATTGTTTTTTCAATCAGCGCTTTCTTTCGGATTCTTCTATTTATTCCGATCTGCCAATATGAATGACCAGTTGAAAAAAACCAAATGAACTGAAGGGCTAAAGCCTAAAGAATTGGTGGGGAAATGAAAAGATCTCCGTTCTAAACAACGGAGCTATTCCATTTTTATGAATAGCTCCGCCATTTATGGCGGAGAAACTTATGAAATCCGAAATCACTTGGGCTTTAGCCCAATCAGCTTTTTGACTGGTCATTCATATTATCAGTCAAATCATACCTTTTCTTGTAGGAGCTTTTAGCCATGAAAATGAAGCAGCCAACTGTCAATAATTTTTATAGCAGCAACTGCCAAAGATCATAGTCAAGAAAATTTTTAGACACAGGCTATTCCTTTAAACTTCCTACTTCTCACTTTATCAACAGCATGCTTTTCCTTATTTCCAAGCCTTCAAAGACAAGACTGTAGAGATAAATTCCTGAGGCAAGGCCAGAGCCATCAAAAAGGATTTGATGCTTGCCTGCTTCCAAACTTTTATTTAAAAGAACCAACACTTCATGGCCCAAAGTATTATAGACTTTTAGCTGAACATGCCCTTTTTGGGGTAACACAAAGGAAATTGTTGTTGTCAGATTAAATGGATTAGGATAATTCTGCTCTAAACCGAAAGCGCTGATGACCTGGTCTGGCTGTTCTCTTATTGCGGTTGGACCGGTTGCCTTTTTGACTATACGCAAATTATCAATAAAAATCTCGCCTTTTATCGCCGCCCCCTCTTGCCAGCTAAATTGAAAACTATCTATTCGATAACCAGTTCCATCCAGTTGCGAATTACCAATCCAATCGCCAACGCTATTGGGATCGTTTAGCTTCCACTCTATCAATCGCCAGCCATACCAGTCAATTGTCATCCAATGCGAAACCTCGTGGTCTGGCCAGTCGCTGCCGTGTGCTTCATCTAAACAAAAGCGGAATTTATTTTTACTGCCATCTCCAAAAAGGAAGCATTGCAGGACATAACTGGTGTCAAAAACTATCGACCGCGGCTGATCGCCGAAGCAATATTCTCTTATTAGATGTGATAATGCCTCAACATCCCATTCGTAACGCAAAACCGCAGCAATCCTTTGTCTGGTTGCTGAAGAGGGAAGGTAAGCTTTAGTTGACATCTCAAACACTGTATTGGGTATGACGATACCAACGGTGGTACCACTATAACTTGGCGCCTCCCAATTGGCAGCAGATAAAAACTTATCTATTGAACGCTCCTCAGCGTAGGTGATGGAGGAAGTGTGAAAAGGAACAATAAAAGCTGATTGCGTTTGATTGCCAATCGTGTCAGCAATTTCGTCGGTCAACATGAAAGAATAATCGGCATTTCTTTTTAATGAATCCAAAGATTGAATACTCAAAACTGATTTTTCATTCACCTCAGTGACCAGAAAATGGATATTCGGTTCGTTTTCTGCCTGTCGCAGTTTCACGCTATTGCTATTGACAGAACTTCTATTTATTTGCTCATTAAAAACCACTGTGATAACTTCATCAAAAATAAAATCGTCGGTATAAAAAGCATAGTCTGGATAACTCATCATGACATGCGGACCAGCCAAGTCAATAGCCTGTGTCCAAAAATGTAATTCAAACGGATCACCGGGCAAGCCGTCGCCATTTCCATCCAGGGCTCTGCCATTGATATCGGTTGCTGACGAGACAAGCGTTAACATATATTCAGTGGAATAATTAAAGCTGGAGGTGGGAACTACGGTCAATGATTTTTGGTCTTCGCTCCAACACAAATTCTTTATCGCAACGCCAGGAACAAAAGTTATAGCATGGTCGAAGGAGGTAGAATCCATGGTCTTGGAAAAATTCAACAAAATGGCCTTGTTAACTGGAATCGTATCGCCTGCTGCTGGAGAAGATGATATTATCGTTGGCGCGAAGGAAGGAACCAATTCTGTTGTCACCACATTGGATACGGCTGACTCGTTCCAATATCTATCGAGGCAAGTAGCAAAATATTTGTAGACACCATTAAAGTCCTGTAAGCCAGAATATTGATCCAAGAAGTCAATGTTATCGCTGCCAAATTTAATATCGACCATAAAATCGGTCTTCACATTATAATCATCATCTTCTGAGCGATAGCAAGCGAACCAATTATCATCAGTCAAAGACGCTGGAGGCTTCAATAGTATTTGATAGCTAAGTGAATCTATTTTTGTCATCGTAATAGAAGGTGCATCAGGAGGAGTTTTGTCAATTAATTTGGTGGCTCGAATTTTAGTCTTTCGATCGAAAAAAAGGTTTTTTGCCTGTTGCCAGTAATTATAATCTTCCCAGCTACCATAACTAAAAAATTGAAAGCCATCCACCCACTGAATGTCACGAACAGTCTCGACAACATTGGCATGACGTGACCAAACATTTTGATTCGCGAATTGATAGGAGCCAGGTCCAACAGTATAAAGGCGACCGGCAGTTATGCCAGGTTGAATATATGGCCGCCAGCACTGTTCACCCGGTCCGACCAACATTCGCCGAAAATCGGCGCCTGTTGTCCAGTGATAGTGCATGGGCGTCAGTTGGTCGACGTAACCTTCATTAAACCACAAGGCAGCATCCTGATAAACTGTGCCATAACCTTGCCAGTAATCCCAATTATATTTTCCCAGCACTGCCGCCGATAAGCGCACCCAAGGTTTTACCGATTGAATAGAATCATGCAAGACACGCACAAATTCGGTGACTGACCAGCGCCACCATTCTTCCCAGGACGAAAAGCCAGTCGGCACACCGCCGCTAAAGGGATGGAGATAATCGTACAAATAGCGTCCGCTTTTATTTTCATTTAAATCGGCTATTTGCTCTTCGCTGATTGCCCCATCAAACTGCTGCTCCGTTTCAGCAATTTTAGCCAATTTTTTTGATAGCGGGGAATTGGTGTATTCGTTCCACCTCACATAGTCTAGATGCAATCCGTCGATATCATATTTTCTGACAATTTCCATGGCGACTTTTATGGTATATTCCCTCACCTCAGCCAGCCCTGGGGAGATAGAGATGCTTTCTGTCATCGGAATTCCACTCTGATCACGACAGATCCACTCCGGATGTATTTTCGCCGGCGCACCGGGGTAGGTGGAAGAGGTTTGAAAAACATTAAACCAGGCGTGAAGTTCCAAACCACGTTGGTGCGCTTCCTCAACTGCTAAAGCGAGAGGATCATAGCCCGGATCTTGATTGCCGGCATAATATCCCCACGGCTCAAAAGACGAGGGATAATAGGCAGTGCCACTTTGACGACATTGCCATAAAACAGCATTCATATTTGCTTTTTTATGATCATCCAAAATCTTGACCAGCCGAGTTTTGTTCTGGTCTGTTGATAAACTGGAGTTGATATACTCCCAGGTGATCACCCAGGTAGCACGAAATTCCTCATTGTCTCCCGCCAATAAATTTTGCCAAAGAGACAGCAGCACGACCAATGCCAATAATTTTTTCATCCTTTTTGCTCCATTAATGAATTGTCAGTTCGGTGGTAAAAAAAACATTAAAAAGAGGCGCTTGCAACACGTACCAATTATACCTCCCAGCTTGCTCATCGGTTCGAGTATAATCGACTGAATATTGAGCCCGCATGAAATTGTCGCTACGATCGAGAAGATTATTGATGTCGCAACGGAACGTGACATCAAGTTGACTCATTTTTTTGGTGAAACTTATCTGGCTGCTCAGATCTAAAAAATACGGTAGTTTGGCTTCGTTAATTATTCCCTTGCGATAAGGCAAATTATCTGCGCCAATATAATTAATCGTTTTGATATATTGATTGGTGTAAGTTCCGTAATAGTCATCCCAGAAATTGCCTTGAAAATTAACGTCCACTTGAGTCGAGGCAGAAGTCTGCCAGCCATAGCCCAGAGAAGTTGTAAGCATTTTTTCCGGTGCAAAAGGAACAATCTTTCCTTTAACCTCACTGGCGGCGCTGCCGAAAATCTCCTTCACTTTCATCCTTTGCCAGCGGTTTTTTGCTACCGTAACCGCCGCCGCAAAAGTCAAGTTTTTGAGCCGCCAATCCATTTCACATTCAAGACCTTGAAATAATGCATTTCCAGCATTTTTCGTTGTCCGGCGGTCATTAATATCAACCACTGTTTCGATTTTATTATAGTAATTTGTATGGTAATAGTTCAAATTAAGCATCAAGTTCGATAGCTGAAAACCAGAGCCAATTTCAAAGTTAGTAACCGATTCGGGAATAATTGACTGAGCATCATCGTTGTCAGGATAATATTTTTTCTGGAATAGTGGCCCGCGGGAATAATCATACCAATCTAAAATAGCTGGTTCTTTCTTGGAATTGGCTAATCGGGCGAATAAATTCAATTGAGAAGTCAGGTTATAATTGACGCCGATCCAGGGCGTGAGATAAAAATAGGTTCGCAGATAATCGTTGCACCAGCCAAATTTTCTTTCGCCTTTAAGGTCAGCCGTGGTACGTTTTGCCACATCAAAAAATTCCCACCTTCCAAAATCCCACAGGGGAATAGGATTTTCAACAACTTCCGAGTGGGTAAAAAATAATTGGCCGCCGGCTTGGACCGTGAGCCAGGGATTAGGCTTCCATTTGAAGCGGCCAAAAACTGAAAAATTGTATACCCTGGTGTCATAATCGTAAATGGATTGAACTTTGCTGGTGTAATTCTGAATGCCAAGTGGCGCCCAAACTTGCCGATCCTTGGCTTCTACATTACTGATC
>CAZNDR010000288.1:0-5941 GCA_964571835.1 uncultured Cytophagia bacterium
GTCCTGGGCTGATTCATTAAAGGCAAAAGGAATAAAAAAGATAACTGGCCATATCATAGGCATCGACGACATTTTTGATGATGCGACAATCGGCTATGGATGGTCAGTTGACAATTTGCCTTATGCTTATTCGGCGCAAATTTCGGGCTTGTCCTTCAATGAAAATTATGCCACTATTAAAATTATCGCTGATAGTTCAGGAAAAAAAATTGACCTTTCTGTTTTCCCCAATGGCGGCTATCTGCAGATTGAATCGCAGCTAATTTTTGATAAAGAGAAAACCGACCTTCATTTCGATCGAATTTTCAATACAAACCGAGTAGTTATTTCTGGATCTATCCGACCGGCAACGAGTTATTCTCAAAACATTTCGGTGGACAATCCGACACGATATTTTGTTTGTCTTTTAAAAACTGAGCTGGAAAAGCTCGGCATGGAAATAGGCGGCAGCTTTATTGATGCCGATGAGTTAGCCGAACAAATCTCTTTTTCTGAAAGCGATTTGCTATTTATCCATTCCTCCCTTGCCTTTGGCGAAATATTAAAAATATTATTAAAAGAATCTCAAAACCTGTATGCTGAAAGCTTGGTAAAACTGATGGGTTTTCATTTTGGGAAGCAAGGCACTTTTGAGGAAGGCGAGAAAGTACTAAAACAAACGCTACAGGCTTTCGGATTGGAAAAAGAAAACTACGCCTTCAAAGATGGTTCCGGTCTCTGTCGCTATAATTATATCTCTCCAGCTTACCTGACTAAAATTTTGCGCCGAATGTATTTTCATCCTTTTGGAAAAGTGTGGCGAGATTGTTTGCCCATTGCCGGCGTTGACGGTACGATTGGCTATCGTTTGAAACGAACCGCGGCTGAAAATAAAATCGTCGCCAAAACCGGGACTATTTCCAATGTCCGCTGCTTATCAGGTTATGCCACCTCAGCCGAAGGGGAGACCTTGATTTTTTCGACGATGTTCAATAATTTTCTATGTAGTGCCCAAACTGTTATGGACGTACAGGATAAAATTTGTGTGCTGCTGGCTTCTTTTACTAGAAAAACGAATAACCGATTCAATCAGTGATTAGACATTAAAACAACTGTGGAGTGAATATGAAAAAAATAACTTTTTTTATGGTAGCTTTTTTTCTTTTTTGTATTGTGTCGATCAATTTGACTTTTGCTCAAATTACTATTCCTGAAGAAGGTTTGGCTGCCATTTCGCCAGATACAATGATAGCTCAAGTAACTTATATGGCTTCTGATGAACTAAGGGGAAGAGATACGCCCAGCCAAGGTCTGGACACCTGTGCTTTTTTTATTGCCAATTATTTTAAATATTTAGGCTTGAAGCCCATTAAAAATGCCAATGGCTATTATCAGGAAGTGCCTTTGTTAAAAACACGATTGGCAGATAGACAGAAATTTGAGCTTACCATTAATGGCGTCAAAACGGTATTTGCCATTAAAGATGATTTTGTGCCGGTTCATTTGTCGGCAAATCGTGAGGTTACTGCGCCAGTTGTTTTTGTTGGCTACGGCATTACAGCCACAGAATACAATTATGATGATTACTCCAGCACCGACGTAAAAGGCAAGATCGTTTTGGCGTTTAGCAACGAACCTCAGGAAGATGATACCACCAGCATCTTCAACGGCGCCAAAGCGACTGATTATAGCAAATTAGATAATAAAATTTTAAACGCGATTGACCACGGAGCCGTCGGCTTTATTTTTGTTACCAATCCCAAACATCAATTTAGAAGGCCGCCCAATGCCTGGCCTTCTTTAATGAAAAACGTGCCCAAGGATGCCATTCCGCTAACCCTGGGAGAAAAAGAAGAAAATAAAATTGTCGTTGTTCGTATTGGTAAGGAGTTAGCAGAGACGCTATTTTCGACATCAGCGGTCACCATGGCAGCAGTCCACGCCCAAATCGATGCAGATTTAAAGCCACATTCTTTTGCGTTGAAAAATATCTCTGTCACCATGGAAACCAGTTTGAATTCAGATAAATTTTTCACGCAGAACGTCGTCGGTTTATGGGAGGGAAGTGATCCTGAGCTAAAAAATGAAATCGTCGTCATAGGCGGACATTACGATCACCTGGGCGCCAGAGACGATACCACCATTTATCACGGCGCTGATGATAATGCCTCGGGCACTGCTGGCGTATTGGCAACGGCTAAAGCTTTTTCAAGTACAAAAGAAAGACCGAAACGGTCGATTCTGTTTATGGCTTTTGCTGGCGAAGAAAAAGGACTGTTTGGCTCACGCTATTACGTAGGCACCGATCCATTATTTCCTGTGGAGAAGACAGTCGCCATGATAAATCTGGATATGATCGGGCGTAATGATACCAGCAAAGTGGAAGTGTATGGCTGGAGCAAAAGTGAGGCAATGAAAGAAGCCTTTCTGAATGCTGAAAAAGTGGTGAATTTGCCTTATGAATTTAAAGATGAAAAGCGGATGAGCGGCGGTAGTGATCACATGTCGTTTGGTAGAAAAGAGATTCCTTATCTATTTTTTATTACCGGACTGCATGCAGATTACCATCGACCCACAGATACTGCTGATAAAATATTACCAGCAAAAATGGCTAAGATCGCTCGTCTTACTTTTGGCTGTGCCTGGCAAATAGCGAATGCCAGCACCAATCCAGTTTTTATTGGTGACGAATAATTTTTTAGGAGCGCGGCGAAAAGGCAAAAATGGTGGTGAGGCCATTTTCATCTGATGGAAGGGCAATTAGTTCGCACTGCTAATACCAGCGCTGCAAGTGATAGGCTTTATTTTCATAATAAATTTCTGCCACAAAATCGCTGGAAAAGGCAAACGAAATTATAACGCCCGGACGATCAGTTCCGGGACTCAAATTTACCGGAATAATTCTTAGTGGTTGCAGGTATTCTTTTTTATAGCGAGCGTTTGTTTTTTGGAAAATGGCAATGAAATAAGCCGGCGATTTGCCACTTTTTAAAAGAGAATCTGAGACTCCGCAAAAAACAAAATCCAGCACAGAGTCATTATTCATGTCCTGCAAAAGTTGAAGCTGAGCTTTTGCTTCATC
Source organism: uncultured Cytophagia bacterium (assembly GCA_964571835.1). GTDB lineage: Bacteria > Zhuqueibacterota > Zhuqueibacteria > Thermofontimicrobiales > Thermofontimicrobiaceae > CAZNDR01. The sequence continues at coordinate 3,062 of CAZNDR010000288.1, forward strand.
AAAGAAAATCCTTTGATCTGGTGGAAGATCTTCTTTGGTTAATAGACGCGCCCCAGGAAATTCGGGTAGATAAAAGGCAAAAAATTCGTGGTCGAAAGCAGCGAAAGAATTTTCGGCAACTTTTGATTGGCAGCCAAAGATAATCAATAAAATTGGCAGGGCAAAGTTTATGATGGGGCACAACTTCAGCATAACTCCTCCGCTTATGTTATAAGGCAAGGCTTTCACATCAGTTATTGCCAGTTTTGTTTTTGGCAAGATTCGTGCCCAATATAATGATAAAAAAGCTAAATGTCAAAATAAATATTTGAAATAGTTTATAAAGGGGGTGACCCCATTCAGCCACAAATTCCCCAAGGCACCAAAAAGCACAATGAAAATTATATCCAGTTAGTACTTAGTGGATTCTACTTGGCAATAAAGAATAATCCATTGGCAAATATGAAAGGCGATAATTATTTTCTTTGCGGATTTTGTGGCTTGGTGCCTTAATAGCAAAAAAACAAGTTAGATGGTTTTACATGAGGACAACTGAAACTGTTCGACAGCACAATTTTGTGGCTAATTGATTAAAAAGCTTTTTGATTTTTTGGCTTAGATTATTTTTGCATCATCATTGACAAATTAGAATCAACTAATCAGCTAATTTTTTATGGCTATTGCTTTTCGATTTTTCCGGTTTTTCCGGAAAACGAAAACTTACGGCAGGCTAAATATTGTATCATTTCTATTATTTTATTGGCGCTGCTAGTTCTGATATTTTTGCGTGAGCCAGCAAAATGAAATTCTTCCACAACGGTTTGGGATTTGTAACCAACTCCGATAAATATTGTGCCCACTGGTTTTTCAACTGTTCCGCCGCCAGGTCCGGCAATTCCGCTAACAGCCACACAGATCGTTGCGCTGGTTTCGCGGTGAATTCCCTGGAGCATCTCGAAAACAGTCTGTTTGCTCACGGCGCCGAATTTAATTAGCGTTGCCTCCTTTACCGCCAGCCACTTTTTTTTCATTTCATTGCTGTAAGACACGATGCCGCCGATGAAAACTTCTGACGATCCGGCTACATCGGTGATGAGCTTGGCGATTAATCCACCAGTGCAGGATTCAGCCGTGGCAATGGTAAATTTATTTTCTTTTAAATAGTCAACCAACTGGCGATAGTTTTTTATTTGCATCTGCATTGATTCAAATCTCCTCCTTCGCTTTGAAACATGAGCAAGGGAAAAAAGAAAAGCAAAATCATAACAATAAATGCTAACGTTTTTATATTGATGACGCCTGGCAAAAAATTATTGAGAATATAAAAAATCAGCCAGACAAAATCAATTATAATTTTTGTTGACATTTTAGTTACAAAGGATTATATTGTACTAAAAATTTCAAGAATAGGGCTCTCACAGCAGCTATAAACTGGTATTTCAACAGAAATTCTTCATTTGGAACTTCACCGCATTGCTGGGCGGATAATAATTTTTCTTCAACAAAACGATTGCCGAAACAAATTAATTAACTGCAAGAGATAGCAAGCTGCTTTTTCATTAATGAGAACTGCTATGAATGCTGAAAAAATAGCACGAATCGAAAATGAAAACATTCGTTTGAAAGAAGCCGTAGAGGAGCTTTCGATTTTAAATGAAATCTCTGCCGCCATTAGTTCGACCATGGAAGTTGAACAAATTGTCGATCTCATTATCAAAAAATGTGTCAAACATCTGAAAGTTGAGCAAGCTGATGTGCTGTTGCTTGATGCCAATGAGGAAGGTCAGCCGTTCCACACCATGATCAGAAGAGCCGATACAACGATGAATATCTCTCCTTACCGGCTCAATTCGCAGTTGACCGGTTGGATGTTGAAGCATCAAAAGCCGCTGATAAGCAACGATTTTGCTGCCGATGAACGATTCCAGCAGCTTGCCGATAAAACCTTTGAAATTCGTTCTTTGTTGAGCGTTCCGCTTTTATCAAAGGGCAAAATGATCGGCGTGCTCACTTTGTTCAACAAAAAACAGGCCGCCGGTTTTAGCAATCACGATCAGCGGTTGGTTGCCATCATCTCTTCGCAATCAGCTCAGGTAATTGAAAATGCTCGTCTTTATAAAGAAGAGCAACAATTGGTTGAAGTGCATAAAGAGATGGAAATGGCCTGCAAAATTCAGATGAACTTGCTGCCGCAAAAAAAGCCTCAGCTTCAAAATTATGAAATCGTTGGTCGAAGTATCCCTGCCCAAACGGTAGGCGGTGATTATTTCGACTTTATTTCTATTGATGAAAACAGATTGGCGATTTGTCTTGGTGATGTGTCGGGAAAAGGATTACCAGCAGCCATGCTAATGGCTAATCTTCAGGCGACCATTCGCGGACAGGTGTTAGTTGATCCCACGCCCAAAACCTGTTTACAGCGCTCCAATAAGCTGCTTTACCTCAGTACCGAGCCACAAAAGTTTGCCACTTTGTTTTACAGCGTCCTGGATTTCAAGAATCACCAACTGTGTTTTGCCAATGCTGGGCACAACCGACCGCTGCTGTTGAGAAAAGGCAAAAAACCCACCCGTCTGGAAACTGCTGGATTAGCTTTGAGCATTGTCAAAAACACAGCTTTTGAAGAGGATTGCCTCAGCCTTAAGCCCGGCGATTTGCTGTTTATTTACTCAGATGGAATCACTGAAGCCATGAATAAATGCGGCGAAGAGTACGGCGAAGACAAAACAGCAGATTTTCTTTATCAACATCAACAATTAGAGGCGTCTGACTTAGTAGAGAAAATTGTTTCCGCGGTGGAAAGATTCGCTGGCGACTATTCTCAAAAAGATGACATGACATTGGTTATCATCAAACGAGTAAAATAATAATATCAATTCCATTTTCAAATAAATTAATAAC
>CAZNDR010000289.1:0-5926 GCA_964571835.1 uncultured Cytophagia bacterium
TTTAATATCTGGATAGCTATATTTATGGCAAGTCAGTCAAAATTTTAGGCGCCAATTTCTGATGCTTTATTATACCTCTCACATGTCTCTGTGCGAAAAAAGAAAAATTGCTTGCCCTTGGTTGTGTAAGATTGATATGAAACAAAAATAATTATGGCTGAAAAAGTTTGGAGGGACTATACATGCAAAAATCTGCCGAAGCAGGCAGGAAAGGGCCAGATGTCCGCTCTGATTGCTGGATCAGCATATCGCTTACTGATGCCGGAGGAATAAAGATCAGCATCAACAGCAAAGTCAAAGCGCTTTTTGGTTCCGCAATTAACAATTTAATTAACGATGGATTAGCGTTCTTTGAAATTACTAATGCAGTGGTTGAAATTGAAGATTTTGGCGCATTGCCGTTTGTATTGATGGCTCGGTTTGAAACTGTGGTTCGAAGATTACAAGTGGATCGAGGCAGAGAATGGCTACCTGAATTCCGCCATATCTGTCAGTACGAAACTAATAGCGAGCGCCTTCGCCGGTCACGGCTATATCTGCCGGGCAATGAGCCCAAATTTATGCTCAATGCTGGACTGCATAAGCCAGATGGTATTATTCTTGATCTGGAAGATAGCGTAGCGCCCGCAGAAAAAGATGCCGCGCAACTGCTGGTGAGAAATGTGTTGCGCCAGGTAAATTTTTATGGTGTGGAGCGTATGGTTCGCATTAATCAACTGCCGCAAGGACTGCATGATTTAAAATTCATCGTGCCGCATAATGTACATGTTATCCTCATTCCCAAATGCGAAAGCGCAGAGCAGGTCAATCAAGTGGATTTGGAAGTGCAGAAAATCTTGAAGGCAAATAAAATAATTAGCAAAATTTCTTTGATGCCTATTGTGGAGACTGCCCTTGGCGCTATTCGAGCTTATGAAATTGCTTCGGCTTCGCCCAATGTGATGGCACTGACAATCGGACTGGAAGATTACACCGCCGACATCGGCGCACCGCGCACCAATGAAGGACGAGAAAGTTTTTGGGCTCGTTGCCAGGTTGTTAATGCCGCGCGTGCCGCTGGTGTTTTACCAATTGACACCGTCTTTTCCGATATCAGCGATATGGATGGCTTGCGTAATAGTGTGCTCGAAGCCAGGGCTCTGGGTTTTGAAGGAAAAGGTTGCATTCATCCTCGTCAAATTAAAGTTATTAATGAGGCGTTCGCGCCAGAAGAAGCAGAAATCGTCAAGGCCAAAAATATCGTTTTAGCATTTGAAAAAGCTGAAGCCAATGGCCTAGGTGTTGTTTCGTTAGGCAGCAAAATGATCGATCCGCCAGTGGTCAAGCGGGCGCAACGAACGCTTCAGTTAGCCATTGCCAGCAGAAAGCTACCGGTTAATTGGCGTGAAAGAGGTGAACACTATGTCCACTAAAATGGTTAAAAATGCCATAGGCCGAATGGTGCCAACCGTGGTTAATGGCTCACCCGCCACGCCGTTTGCTGGTGTCAATATATATCGACCGGCTAATCGCAAGGCAGCGCCGCCAATCGCTTCCTGCGCTGATTATCCTGCTGACGGCAATAAAATCGTTCCTGATATAAAAACCGCACTAAAAAAAGCCGGCATCAAAAATGGCATGACAATTTCCACTCATCATCATTTCAGAGATGGCGATTTAGTAGCTAATCAAATTTTCGATGCTGCGGCTGAACTTGGCGTCAAGGATTTGATGTGGTTTCCCAGCGCGGCTTTCCCCTGCCATGCGCCCATCATCGACCATCTGGAAAGTGGGGTTGTCCATCATATTGAAGGATCAATGAACGGACCGCTGGGTGATTATTGCTCTCAAGGTAAAATGCGTGGGCTTGGCGTGTTACGATCCCACGGCGGACGGTACCAGGCAATTCAAGATGGAGAAGTGCACATCGATATTGCCGTCATTGCTGCGCCCACCGCTGATCCATTTGGCAACGCTAATGGTCTGACCGGCCCATCAGCCTGTGGTTTGTTGGGATTTGCGCTGGCTGATTCGATGTATGCTGACAAAGTGATTGTGGTAACCGATAATCTAATTGATTTCCCTTGCGTGCCCTGGCAAATTCAAGGCAACTATGTTGATTACGTCGTGGTTATGGATAAAATTGGTCTGCCTGAAAAAATCATCTCTGGCACTACCCAGATTACCAAAAGCCCTGACCGCTTGTTGATTGCCGAGATGACGGCGCAATTTGTCAAAGAGGCTGGAATATTAAAAAATGGTTTTTCTTTTCAAGCCGGCGCCGGCGGAACTGCACTGGCGTTCGCCATTTTTCTTACCGATCTGATGAAGAAAATGGGCGTCAAAGCGCGGTTCGTGCGCGGCGGCAGCACGTTGCATCTGGTAAGCATGCTGGAACAAGGTTTGACTGATTTCATTCTCGATGGTCAGACGTTCGACCTGGAAGGCGTTCGTTCCATGAGAGAAAATCCTCGCCATGTCAACACCAGTCCCTTTACCAGCTACAACTTTCACAGCAAAGGAAATTTTGCTTCGCTGGTCGATGTTGTGGTATTGGGTGCCACCGAAGTGGATGTAAATTTCAACGCCAATGTGGTTACCCATTCCGACGGTAGACTGCTACACGGTATCGGCGGCTGGCAAAATTGCCTTTTTTCTAAATGTACTATTTTGCCAATCCCTTCCTTTCGCGATCGCATTCCGGTCATTGTTGATGAAGTAACCACCGTGTGCGGCCCAGGCGAATTGATTGATGTCATTGTAACTGAGCGGGGCATTGCCATTAATCCGAAGCGACAGGATTTAATTGAAGCGACCAAACGTTCTTCATTGCCAATTCGAACGATAAAAGAATTGCAGGGAGAAGTCGATGAAATCATTGGTGGAAAACCAGAAAAACCAAAATTATCAAACAAAGTGGTGGCAGTGGTCAAATGGGTGGATGGGACGATTTTAGATAGTGTTTATCAGGTCAATGAAAAAGATCAGAATTTTGATCGTGAACTGGCCCGCTGCCAATAAGAAACGGGCTATTTTGTTGCAGCTTTTCAAGGATAATTATTCAAGAAACCGCTGGTGTGGATAGGCTGTTAATCAGTTGATTTGTGAACACCACGCTGAATAGTGATATTGTTACCATCAGCTATTTGAATGAACACCATGCTTCAGCCTGGTGTCATCATTCACACAAAATAATCGATCGCTGCTGCAGCAGCTTCTGAGATGATGCCCAGTCTACCAGCACTGAATAGTTATTTTTTTAAAAAATCCTGATTATTATTTAGACCAAACAGAGCCGGCCGTTAGCTGCAACATCTTCTGGCCATGAGCTGAAACTTCAAAAGAGACGCACCCTGGTGCGTCCCTTTAAACTGCGTAGTCAGCCAACAAAAAAAAACAGACCCACGTCACATGCCCCCGCCTGGCGATGCTTTCAAATTGAATTTGTCAATTTGAAGCAACAGCCTGATTTGAAAAATGAACCATAATGCCCGATTCCTGTCAGGTGCAAATTTTTATCTTACTTTGAGATTTACAAATTCAAAAAATAGTGGCACATGGCTTGGCAGTTGATAGAATTCTTGAGCTAATTGAAAAAAATCGGCTGTTAGATAATTTCCATTCGTAAACAAGCATTGGTCATTTCTTGACGTCTCATTTTTTCATCTCTATTCCTGGCGGTTTTGATCTTGTTGAGAAAAATGAGGAAAATGAATATCAATAGGATGTAGACAGCAAAAGCCGCATAGAGATAGTAGCCAGGTTCAGTAGCTAAGAGAAAATTGTATGTCCCGTGAATCATAACAACATAGAGCAAGCCCTTGAAGCTGTTGGTATATTTTTCCTTTCTGACAGTTAAAAATTTTGTTTTGCCAATATAATACCCCATGATGCCAGCCGATAAGGCATGCAATGGCAGAGCAGTTATCGTCCTCAGAATCGCCTGTCCTAAACCGCCACGCAGCAAATAAAGCAGATTCTCCGCTTGGGCAAAACCCATGCTGACAGCGATAGTGTAGACAATTCCATTGATGGTGTGGCTGAAATTGTTATTTTTGAAAGTGGCAGTTATTGTGACCAAAAATTTTGCCGACTCTTCGCATAAGGCGGCAATTAAAAAAGCGCCCGTAAGCTCGTTTATTAACAAGGGCAAGGCGAATGATTTTTCCATCTGGCGCAACAAAAATTCAAGGCTCAGTGTGGGTATAGTAATTATTAACCCAAAAGCTACTAATCGGTAGATAAGTTTTTTTTGGCGTGACGGCGAAGCTAATTTAAAATAAAAATAGCGGACAATGAGCAAAGGCGGCGTGATGGCAATAAAAATGGACAGGAATTGTTCCCACTGAAAATCAATCATGAGAATTTTAATCCTTCACTTTAAGAGCCGATGAAAGTCAACAAATTATCAAAACACAAAATTGTTGTCAGCCTTTTCCAGCGTTGGCAATTGTTGATCCCTTGCTGACAGAACTGGCTCTGTTATGGGCCACAGAATATTGATAACTGGATCATTCCACAAAATACCGCGCTCCAATTCTGGGGCGTATTCACTGGTTGATTTGTAAAGAATATCCGCAGTTTGACTGGTGACACAGAAGCCATGGGCAAAGCCCGGTGGAATGTAGAGCATATTCAATTTCTGTGCGGACAGAAATTCTCCCACCCACCTCCCATAATACGGAGAGCCTTTTCGTATGTCAACGGCGACATCAAAAATTTCTCCGTTTAGTACGCGGATCAATTTTCCTTGGGCTTGGGGATTTTTTTGATAATGAAGCCCGCGCAACACCCCTCTTGAGGAAAAAGAATGATTATCTTGGACAAACTCAGCGAAAATATTGTAAGTTTCAAATTCAGATTTTTTATATGACTCTAAGAAAAATCCTCTGCCGTCGGAAAATTTTGTTATGTGAATGAGCACCACATCCGGAATCATTAATCGCCTAAACTCAAACGGCATAAAAATCCATTTCAAAATTTCCGATATAAGTTATCTGAAAGGTAAAAATCAATGTTATCAAATTGGAAGTGTATCCTTAAAGTGCCATTGTGGCTATGTGATAATTAACATGGCAGTCAAAGATATAAAAACTTTTTTTCTTGTGCAAGCGAAAACACAAATGTTTAAATTATTTAATTAAGTACATTTTGCAGCCAGGGGCGCTGGTATGATCGCTGTCTGGAAACAATTTGGCTTTTAACTGCCAAGTATAAGCATGACGTTCCTTACGGCCCGGAGAAATTGCACCAGTCAAATTTAAATAAAAATAGTTATCTCGAGATAAAATGTCTTTAGCACAGTTAAGCTCAATCATGGTCGATTGCTTCTTTAGAAATAGTTATTCCGCTTAGCCTGACTGCGTTTGGTTTTGTCTGAATAAGTTCAAATCTGCTTCATAAATTATTTGGCAACAATTTTGCACTGGTCGACTGCTTATCATTTTGAAGCTGCTGAAGTAACTATCGATTATTCTGTACTAAAAATATTCCAAGCTGAAGCGTGGCGTTCAATTAAATAACTGGTTTCATCAATCACTACCAGCTCCGTAGCCGCTTCAGCGGCTCCTTGAATTTTTGTCTGTGAAAAATTACCTTTTTTCTTTATCTGCCTCAGCGTTAATTTTCAAAATTAAACCCAAGAAACCTAACCACGATATTCATTTGCGAAAGAGTCGGATGATGATAGTGAGCAGCAAGCTAACCAAGATCATCGTTGTGATAGGAAAATAGAGTTTGAAATTCGGCTTGTTGATCACAATATCCCCGGGCAAGCGACCAAAGGGAATTTTGCTTAACCAAGGCCAGGCGATGCCAATCAGAATTATCAGCAAGCCAATAGAGATGAGAATTTTTTGCATACCATTTAAGAAATAAATATAGTCGATTTAATATTACTTGATGAGCTCTTTTGCTCGAAATTCGGCAGATGGTCTTTTTCTCAATT
>CAZNDR010000290.1:0-5894 GCA_964571835.1 uncultured Cytophagia bacterium
GGCAAACCAAAAATCCGCTTCCTCTTTGGGTGGTCATGTACCTTTCATTTTTAGCTGGCATGCTGGTTTGGTTTATCGGCTCAATTTATAAAATATTACAATTAAAAGCTGAAGTGCGACAGGTTAAAAGAGAAAATGAAGAGTTAAAAAGTGAAGTCGACCAATTGCGCAATATCCCAATCGATGAAGAGACTGATTTGGAAGATGACTTTGATAAAGAACTATAATAAATTTTCTATTGAGTGATTAATGGGATGGCGTTAGCTGTTAGTTTCAAGGCCAATAAATAGCAAATCTATTACTTACTTATAGCGAGCTTTTTAGTTGATCTGTCGAACAATCGAAGTTTTGGTTGAGGTGACTAACAACTGAATCCTGTCTTTTGATCGCTGTTTTACTAATAAATAACCCATAATTCCCGGAATAAGTCATGGATACCTTTTTTTACATCATCATCACTGTGATGAGCATGGCCATAGTGATAGGTTTTATTTATTTAATTTTCCGTCCGAAATCAAACAGGGACGCGTCAGACGAATATACCGCGGCTTTGAATTGTTTAATTTCAGGCGACAAAGCAGGTGCGCTCAAAAAGCTACGAGAAGTAGTACATCACAACACAAATAATGTCGAAGCTTATATTAAAATCGGTGATATTCTGAGAGAACAGGGCGTGTACGATCGCGCTATCAAAATTCATCGTGGCTTAACCGTTCGCCGAAATCTAACTTTGAGCCAAAAAATAGATTTGTCGAAAAGCCTAATTGAAGATTATGAGTCGGCCCATAAAATTGATCGGGCTGTTTCTGTTGCGGACCGGCTCATCGAATTAGCTGGAAATGAAATATGGGCGCAGGAGATTAAACTCCGAGTTTACGAAAATGCCGAAAAATGGGAAGAAGCAAGCGAAATTCTCAAAACGCTGCAAAAAGCAAAAGGTGAAAAAGATGATTCATTATTAGCCCTGTACAAAATCGAAGCCGGTCTAAAATTGATTCAGGCAAGCAAGGAACGAGAAGGTCGGGTCAAATTTCGTGAAGCAATAAAGCTTGATAGAAACTGTTCCTTTGCCTATTTGAATTTAAGCGATTCATATATGCGGGAAGAGCGCTATAAAGATGCCTTAGCTGAGCTCAAGAAATTTATGACGCAGGTGCCCCAGCTTGCCCAGCTTGCTTTTCATCGTATAAAAAATATTTTGTATTACATCGGCAGTTACGGAGAAATCGAAATTATTTTTAAAAACCTTCTGGAAAAAAATCCCAATAATGATACCATTCGCTTAGCGCTGGCAGATGTGCTGGAACGAAAAGGGGAAATAAACAAAGCGATCGATCTTTGTTTCGAGACGCTCGATAAAAATCCTGACTCCAGAAGCGCCAAACTATATTTAGCGCGATATTTACCGCGCCTCAATAGAAAAGACGAGGCTTTGAAATTTGCCATGGATCTGATTGAGCACAGCCCTTATGATAAAGAAAGCGAATTTGTTTGCCAAAAATGTCGCTATGAATCCACCGAACCGTTATGGCGTTGTCCAAAGTGTTTTAGTTGGAGGACTTTTTTGAATTAAAGCTTTTGGTAATTAGATTCTGTTCAAAAACGTAACACAAGCCGCTGACTTGTGTTTGAATCTTAATGTGGATTCTTAATTTTTAGGGCAAGCAGGAAGCTTGTGGTACAGCATTAATGATTTTGCCGATGGACACTAATAAAAAAAGTGCCACCTTAAATAAAATTGTTAACGATCCATAGCGACAAAAATGAAAAATGCTACATTTTGATTGCAGGGAAGGAATTATCGATAAGAGCGTTTCTCAGATAAATATGAAAAACAATATTGTTCATCTTTTCATAATGCTGACAATAGGTTTCTCAAGCTCACTGTTTAGCCAAAGCCAGTATTTGGAAGAAAAACTGTTGAGCTGGCTGGAAAGCAATAGCCGAGATGAGCTATTGAGCAGGATCGAAAATTTAAAAAGTACCTCTCCCCAAAGTGCCACGCCTTTTTATATCGAAGCGCTTTTACAAGAGGATGCGAATCAAGCGCTCTTTTTGTACAAAAAAATCATCCAAAATTTTCCCCATACAGTTTTTGCCGAATATTCACAATTGAAACTGGCACAATATTATTTTATGACTGAGTCCTATGATGTTGCACGACAATTGTTGGATAATCTCATTACCAGACATCCGAAATCAGATATCTTGCCGACAGCCAAATATCTGGCAGCTTTATGTCTGGTTGCTGCTAAAAAGAATGCACAGGCAATTAAAGAATTAGATTGGTACGCCAAACAATATTCTCAGACATCATTGGGATTATTGGCTGAGGAAGAAATTGAACGCCTGTCAGCGCACACCGAACAAGAAAAAGATGTGCTCAAAATGACTGTTTCGCACGAGCAAAGACCAAGCTTATCTGCACGACAGCGTTTTGAAAATTACACGGTGCAGGTCGGCGCTTTTGGCAGCCGCGAAAATGCTGAACGACAACAACAATTCTATCAAGGTCAAGGTTTCAAGGCGAGATTAGAGACCAAGTACATCAACGGGCGTCTGCTTCATTTGATCTGGATTGAGGATTTCGAGACCATCGACGAGGCACAAAATTTTGGCAAACTGCTGAACCAACGATTTGGCACGCCGTTTCGAATTGTGAAAAAATAAAGCTAATTGGACAGTGCGAAGTCATTTGCTCTGCCCAAAAACCAAACAATGCAGCAAGTGGGCTACTGATGATGATAAAATAAAAGTTGAATAACTTGATTTGTTGGAGCGGATTTTCCCTGGCTTGCTCGACAATGTTAAAATTACAGCTACCACGGATTAGAGATTTGGTTGGTCTAATGATAGGATTTTCGCCTTATATCGAGAGAGGAAATGAAGACTGATTATGATTATGTGGTGATTGGCTCCGGCTTCGGTGGCAGTGTTGCCGCGTTGCGCTTAGCTGAAAAAGGCTATTCCGTTTGTGTGATTGAAAAAGGCAGACGATTTACTGACGCTGAATTGCCAAAGTCCAATTGGGATTTAAGGAATTGGTTTTGGATGCCGAAATTTTATTTTTCTGGCATACAGCAGTTGACGCTATTGCACAATGTCTTTATTTTGAGCGGAACAGGAGTTGGTGGAGGCAGTTTGGTTTACTGCGCGGTGCTGTTCGAACCGCCGGATAGTTTTTATCAAGATCCGCAGTGGGCAGATTTGCAGCCAAGCTGGAAGCAAACTTTAGCGCCTTTCTATGCTGAAGCCAAAAAGATGCTGGGAGTAACTGAAAATCCAAAACTGTGGCGCAGTGATGAGCTGCTCCTGGATTATGCTAAAGAAATCGGCAGAGAAAAATTTTTCCGTCCCACTCAAGTAGGCATATTTTTTGGCAAGCCAGGAGTAACCGTGCCTGATCCTTACTTTGACGGCAAGGGGCCAGAGCGGACTGGTTGTCAACACCGCGGTGCCTGTATGCTCGGATGTCAGAATGGCGGCAAAAATACCTTGGCCAGAAATTATCTATATTTAGCAGAAAAACTGGGCGTGATAATTAAGCCAGAAACGTTGGTGGTCAGTGTAGAAAAAGCTGCCGATGATGACGGCTATGTCGTCAAAATGAAAAATTCGATTGGAATTTTCACTAACAAAAAAAAGGTGATAAAAGCCAATGGCGTCATATTTGCCGCCGGCGCTTTGGGGACTAACAAGTTATTACTGCAATTAAAACGAAACGGCAAGTTACCTAAAATATCAGCTCAAGTCGGACATGTCGTTCGCACCAACAGCGAAGTTTTGGTTGGGGCAAGAGGAAAATCGCCACAGGATAAGTTCTGTGAAGGTATTGCCATAACCTCCAGTCTCTTTGTGGACGATGAAACGCATGTCGAACCAGTGCGCTACCCAGAAGGTTCAGATGCCATGTTCTGGCTTTCCACCTTGATGACTGATGGCGGAACGCGAATCACGAGACCTTTAAAACATATTATCAACTGTGTGACTCATCCAGTCAATTTTGTCCGCTCACGCTTTCCGTTTGGCTGGGCGAAAAAGGCTATTATTCTCTTGATTATGCAGACAAAGGATAATAAGATAAGATTTCGATTGAAGCGGCGTTGGTGGTTTCCTTTTGTAAAATCGTTATCATCAACAGGCACGGAAAAGTCGACACCAAATTATATTCCTGCAGCGAATCAGACAGCTCGTGCAATAGCTAAGCGGATTCATGGTATCCCCCAAAGTGCCGTTACCGAGGTGCTTTTCAACATTCCACTCTCAGCTCATATTTTGGGTGGTTGTGTCATTGGCAAGGATAAAAATTGCGGCGTGGTGGATAAATTTGGCAGAGTATTTGGCTATGATAATATGTTCATTACCGATGGCTCTATTGTTCCCGCTAACCTAGGGGTGAATCCGAGTTTGACTATTACTGCACTGGCTGAATACGTGATGAGCCACATACCAGCTAAAATAGCTTAGCTGTATTTTTTGCACTACTAAAAATTTTGATATTTGATAAAGATGGATGCTCACGATGATAAATTTTGATGACGCTTTGCCATTAGTTTTAGCCGCTGGTAATCAATTGCCGGCAAGAGAAATACCAATAACGGAGGTTGTCGGCAGAATATTGGCTGATGATATTTATGCGCCTGTTAATCTGCCGCCTTATGATAAAGCGACCATCGATGGTTTCGCCCTTTTTTCGGATGACGCCAAAGATACCAAAGCAATCCACGAGGTAATCGGTGTTGCTCAAGCAGGTACTTTCCCTGAACGGCAGTTGGAGCGCGGACAAGCCATGCAAATTCAAGCCGAGGCACCGCTGCCCGATGGGAGCGATACGGTTGTGCCCATGAATGGAGTCAGACTGCTCATGAATGGCTCGCGCGTCGGCATGTTGGATCGAGTGAGAAGAGGGAAAAATATTGTCGGTGCTGGAGATATCGTCAAGAAGGGTGATAGAATTTTAAAAGCGGGAACCTGTCTCAGTGCTGTCGATGTGGGGCTGCTCAGTGCAGTTGGTTTTGCCAAGGTTAAAGTGATTATGCCGCCTCGGGTAGGAATTGCGGCGATGGGTAACGAGTTTATCGAACCGGGCAAACAGATAGCGTGAGGACAAGTTTGGGACCCCATTGGCATTCAACTGTTGACCGGACTTTATGAAATGAAGGTTCAACCTGAATATTTAGGCATGATGGCTGAAAATGAAAAGGCAATATTGCAAAAAATTTCTCAGGCATTATCTTGCAACATCTTAATAATGACCGGCATGTCTGGCGCTTTCAGAAAAAAACTATTAATGGATGTATTCAATAAAGTAGGTGCGCACATATTATTTGACGGTATATCATTAGCTCCCTGTGGATCGGTGACATTAGCAAAACTGGAAAATATGCTAATTTTTGTATTACCGGTTAATCCGTTTTTTTGCTTGATATTCTATGAAATAATTATCACACCATTGCTGCGAAAAATGATGGGATTCCAAAATATCTATCATACCGTCATTGAAGCCATCTTGAAAAAGAAACTTAGAAAAACTTTGGAATATCATCTAATCTATCCCGGCATACTTTATTTCGAGAAAAATAGATATTTTGTCGCGCCATGTGAATCATTGACTAAATTAGATATTTTTTCTTATGCGAGATGTAATTGCCTATTAAGCCTGGGTAAAAACATCAAGTCTATCAAGCGTGGCAAAGAGGTGCCGGTTATTTTGACAAAAAATTTGGGAGAGGTGAGACAGAGGGATGAAAAATAAAGGCAGCAATTTAAATCGAAGATGATAAATTAAGCATATGAATGACCCGTCAAAAAACTGTCTGGACTAAAGCCCAATTGGTTACGGCTATCTTGGGTTTTTCCGCCATCAATAGCGGAGCTATTAATAAATATTGAAT
>CAZNDR010000291.1:0-5881 GCA_964571835.1 uncultured Cytophagia bacterium
GTCATTCTGAGGAGCGTAGCGACGAAGAATCTATGACCACTAACATTCTGTTACTGGAAAGGTTAGTGGTTACAGATTCTTCACTCCGCAGAGTCAATCCTGAGCCTGTCGAAGGACTTCGTTCAGAATGACAGCCAATAATTTTTTTATTTACCACCAATTATTGAGTGGATACAAATATTGTGGCTAAAAGCAGTAGAGAAATTTTGGCAAAAGTATTTTCGAATGAAGTTGCAGCAGGTTACCTGCAACTTTTTTTATTAACGTTAATTCAAAGGATTGCCAGTGAAAAAGATCGAGCTCATTTTTCTTCTGATTGCTTTCGTTGCTTTGGAAAAGGTGATGTCAAGGGAAAATCAACCCCTTAGTCAGCAATCTCTTACCGTGCCTAAGCCAGCGGTCAAACTTGGTGTCGATGTGTTAGTTGAGAAATATGTAGATTTGATCAAGGGCAAACATGTCGGCTTAATCACCAATCACACTGGAGTAAATAATCAATTAAAACCAACCATCGATGTTTTATTTGAATTGCCAGAAGTCAAACTGGTGGCGCTGTTTGGCCCAGAGCATGGCGTCAGGGGAGATGCTGAAGGCGGCGAATACATCGAGGGCAGCATCGATGAAAAAACCGGCTTGCCCGTTTATAGTTTATACGGCAAAATTCGCCAACCCACTTCTGAAATGCTCAAGGCCATCGATGTCTTAATTTATGATATTCAGGACATCGGCTCGCGCGCCTACACCTATATTTACACTATGGCGTATGCCATGCAAGCAGCAAAAGAGGCACATATTAAATTTATGGTGCTCGATCGCCCCAATCCCATGGGAGGAGAAAAAATAGGTGGCAACGTGCTGGATCCGGCCTTCAGTTCTTTCATCGGTCTGTATCCGATTCCCTATATTTATGGGATGACCGTTGGCGAGCTGGCTCAGCTCTTTAATAAAGAATTCAATATCAATTGTGATTTGGCGGTAATCCCCATGCAAGGCTGGCAGCGCCAGATGCTCTGGCAGAATTGCGGATTGATGTGGGTTCCTACCTCGCCTCATGTGCCGCACGCTGAGACCGTTTTTTTTGTGACCACCACTGGCTGCATCGGCGAGTTAGGGACCGTTTCGGTTGGTGTGGGCTATACCACACCATTTGAATTAATCGGCGCACCCTGGCTGGATGGAGAGAAATTGGCGGCTGAATTAAAAACTCAACATTTGCCTGGCGTCTATTTCCGACCGCTATTTTTTAAACCATTTTATAGTGCCTTTGCCAAAGAACCATGCCGCGGGATTCAGATTCACATACTCGACCTGAAAAAATTCGAGCCTGCCTCTGTACAAATCCATCTTTTGACTGCCATAAAAAAACTTTACCCGAAGCAAGAGCTTTTTGAGAAAAAGAGAATTTCCATGTTCGACAAAGCCTTCGGCACTGACCAGGTTCGCCTTAAGGTACAGCGAGGGGATTCAGCCGAGAGTATCATGGACGATTGGGGAAGACAATTGGAGGAGTTTAAAAAAGTGCGGGAGAGGTATTTGATTTATTGAAAAGAATAGTTTTTTTAGATCTTAGAATTTTCTAACTCTGAATGCTTCGATATTAACCGATTGAACATATTGGCTAAAATTAGTCTCCCATTTATTTGCCCATTGTTCAATATTAAAAAATTTATTTTCTCTTTTTCGCTCTTGCGATAGAGATTTTATAATGAACAAAAGTTCAATTTCCTCTCCTTCTTGAAACTGTAATAAGTCGAAAGTAACTTTTTTTGAAGCATCAATTTTTTTTTAAGGACATAATTTGTATTAAATCAATTCCCATATGGAGGCTGCAATAAAAGAATTTGTAATTTCCTACTAATTTAGTTATTCGTTTTGACGGTAAGCTGGCTTCGGAAAAACTACTTTCACCGGCTGCCTAAAAACAGCGTGCTGCAGAAGCAATTCCCCTTTTGCCAGTCGAGTCAACGACATTTTTAAGTCCGGATCCAAAAACCGATAATCAGGCATATTAACCTCGCTGGAAGTAGCGCGGCCCAAAATTTTTGTAGCGCAGTTACCAGTAACGCGAGAATGAACCGCGCTCATGAATTGTTGCGCTGAAAATAGAATTACACCAAGCGATCGACCACGCTCTGAAATATCCAATATCTGTTCAATCAGTGCTGATTCCCGTCCACCAGCAGGAGCATATTTGTTCAGCTCATCCACAAAAATGATGACCTTTTCCGGCAAATTATAGGTTACATCAGACTCGGCAAATAGCTCATAAATAGTTCTGACAATATCTCCAAAGACGAAAGATTGTTCGGTGTCGTTTAATTTGGTAATATCGATGACGTAAGTATGCCCTCCTTCAATTTCGCGCAATTTTTCTGATAGATTATGTTCTCTTCGAGTTCTTTGATCGGTAAAAAGACCGGTCGTTCTGGTTTGTACCAATCGTCGCAAATGCCGTCTAAATTTCCCGACTGATGAAGCGCGAACATCGCCAAGTTTTTGAGATTGACCATTTTTTGCTAACGGTTCGGCATTTAATAAAGCGTTCCAATTGTTCACTCCTTTGAATTGCGTCGTGCCGAATCCGTTTTGTATTTCTCCGACCAACGAATCGATCGTTTCCGTGGGATCAGGAATATTGGAAAAAAGCAAATCCAATTTGTTCACACTATCATCCAATGCGTAGGCAAATATTTCATAATTGCGTGGCAGGATATACGAATTAGCCTGTCCGTTTTTTGCTCGAGGCAGAAAATAGTGGACATTATCAAATGGTTTTGGCTCTAATCCGAGCTTAATCCACAATCCTTTTTGTTCCTCACTTAATTCTCTGGGCGGCTCATTTATTTGTAATAAATCGCCATGCTTGACATTCATAATGATAACGGCAATTTTTTCAGCTTGAACTGATTGTAGTAGTGACTGAAGTAAAAACATGGCGTAACTGGTTTTAGTGGCTAAGCCGCTAATTCCAGAAATATTGACATGCGCTGATTCGGGACCTAAAACATAATGGCTATCAATATAAACGACCGCCTCTTCCTCATTGCTCATTTTAATAAGTCCAGCCGGAATTCTTCTAACTTTTTCCATCGTATCAATGCCCAAAGCAGCATGGATGCCCGTCTCATCGGAAAAACGAACATTTTTTTCATTTTCAATAGGCATATAAATATCATGGCTATTCATCATTACATTTACCTTGGCCATGGTTGCTCCCATGCGTGGAGTATTGGGTTCTTCATCCAAAGAACCAAAGTTATTAGAAATAAAGTTCGCCAGGTGGCTGCTGGCATCAGTTCTATGTTCCAGCGTGGTTACCAAACCATAGGTTTTGCTATGTCGCAAATGCTCTGCTTCAACGATGTCAAAGGGATTGACGATTCTATCAGTAGTAACCCAAAAACTAAATTTGTCAGAGGTATTAGGATCACGTTCTGTTGCTGATGATCGACCGATTACTTCATTGCTGTTTTGATTTTCCATATTGCTACTCCTTTTATTGCCAATTAATAATTCCTTGAATTACCTCATTCGAATAAAAACACTGCCGAGCCACCTGCTCGGCTTTATAAATCGGATACAAATGCGCATGCCAGCGTTGATCGGCGCCATAGGGCGTGACAAAGCGCTCGGCAATTAGTGCCGATGAAATATGGTCCACTAAATCGGTGCTGACTGATTGGTTATCCAGATTGGGGATTTCCACTTTGACAATGCCAAATAATGGATACCGAATATGCTGCAACTGCCTCAATCGAAGGTACCAAAATCCAGTTTTGGCATCAATTCCACAATAAACCGGTGTCCGATGTTCGTAAGGCAAATCTTTGAGCAAGTTAATCGTGCTCACCCGCTTTTTGGCGCGTTGCTGTTGAATAAAAAAGGTTTGCACCGATGACATCCGCTTGGAAACGCCAATCGTTTTTTCGATGGCAAAATTAGCATCGACTGATCCGTATCTCAAAATGCCGTCTTTAATAAACCAACCTGCTTGGTGCTTGTCTCTGAATTGCAGCATCAATTCTTTTTCCAATTGACTCATAATCCAGCGTACTTTAACTTCCCCGCGACGACGCAAATCAGTGCGGGTGTCGTAATTGCCACTCAAAATATCATCATCCGATAAATCAAATAATTCAATATTCTGATTTTTAAATTGCTGCAAAATTTCTTCAATTTTATTCCAAGCAGTTGTTGATACTCTTGCCTTTGCTAATAAAATGTACATACGATTGATCTTTTCTGCTACAGAAAGTCTGCCTTTTTCGTCTCGATGCAAAATGCTGGCAGCAATCTGGGCTAAAAAAATAGGCGTGTCATTATGATGTTCTAGCCCTGTCGCCAGAAAATAGTGACGGTAGGTGCCATCCATGAAATACTGGAAAAAATTGTCCTGACGGCGAAAGATGGGCTCGATTTTTTTGACTTGCCACTGCGGCGTCGGCGTTTCAAGGTATGAGTCGATTTCCTGCTTCTCACGGCTGACAACCTCATCATCGCGTTCTTCGACATCAATTGAAGAGAGTTCTTCAGTGGCATGGCCAATGGCTGGAACAATTTCCAGGTGCTGTTTAATGACATTTAGTATCGTCTTGAAAATGGAAGAAAGTTCCTTCATCACTCATTCCTTGATGTTAAGGTAGTTTCACCCCTAATGAAAAATTGAATTATAGAATTGATTCTGAAATAACTTCGTCTATCAATCTTAATAAAAAACTTGACAATTTAAATTGTTATGATTATATTCTTGCAAACAAAATGGTAAAGAGAATAGATTTTTATGAATACCTACAGCAAACACCCTCGATTTGCTGAACTTGTTCGCTATATTGTCTCACAGATTCCCGGCATCAAAACACTGCAACTGGTAAAGACGATCTACTTATTAGAATTGGAATATAAAATTAAGTTTGGTGAAAATTTAACCGAAGTGCCCATCATACGTCTGCCCATGGGACCTGTCAGTTCAAATTACAAATCAATTTTTAAAGCGCTCGTTGATTCAGAAATAATGCGCATAAAAAAATCAGGGAAGAGCATTCAGTATTTTTCATCGACAACAGATTTTTTCAAGATTTTGGAGATTGAAATTTTTAAACCTATAATTGACACCATTAAAAATATAATTAACCAAAATCCTTATGCAGCATCAGAAATCATTAAAGGTTTAAGCTACCAAACTTTTCCAATGGAACGTTTTGTGCGAGGAGAACAAGCAGATCAAAAGCTACACCTTGGCTGGAAAGTTTTGCAGCCACCTTACTTTACTGAAAGTGATGTTGATCCGCTCGCCAAAGAGCGACGTGCGCTACGTGACCATCTGCAAGCAGCTCATCCTTTCGCTGACAAAGATGCGGAAATCGGTTTAAGAGTCGCTGAAGAGATGAAGCCCTATCTTGCCGTCAGCAATGCGGTCGGTGCCGATAAATGAGCGAGTTGGGCGATAAGCTGAAAATCCAACTCTCGAAGAAACTCATTCCAGCTATTCAAATCCGGCAGGGCGGAATCTATCGTGTAGTTGATGATCCAGCGAATCCCATCGTCAAATTTCCGGAAGATAATTTGCCTGCCGATCATCCGCGCAAAACACGAACCTTTCATAAGCAGCGCTATGTTTTGGTGATGCAAACCGATAAACTCAACCACAACGAATCTTTTCCGCACGTTCAAGTAATCCCGCTTAGCAGTAAAGGCAGAGACACCGAGCTCACAGTTACCATTCCTGATGAATTTTTAGCAGAAGAAATCCCCGGTCCTTCGATTGCGCTGGTTTATTTGTGCCAACCTATCCTAAAAATATTTTTAGAAAAAGAAAGCGGTTTTCTGCCTGTCGCTCATGATATTTTTACCACCATCCGTAGCATCTATTTGCGGATGATGG
>CAZNDR010000292.1:0-5867 GCA_964571835.1 uncultured Cytophagia bacterium
AATGATAGGCGCGCTTTACAGATATTGCGTCAGTTAAAGGATAACCTTTGAGTCAATTTTTTTAGCATGCAAACTTGGATTGGTAATAGTCAGGAAAAAAAATTCCTTATCAAATTCTTCGTCAGGCAGACCAGGTCCAAAAAACTAATATTGCAAACCTAACCTTTTTGAATAACTAATATTAATAGATCGACTCTTTATGGAACTTAGCAAGGATGAATGAAATTATCAGTATCAAAACCGGCAAACCAGCTTATGACAATTTTTTCCCTCTTATTAAATCATTTTTAGAAAAAGATATTCTGGAAGTTACCATTGATGGCAAGAGGATCAGAGGCTATCGCAGCCCGGATGCCAAATCGATTTGGATCCGGGATTATTCAGACATGATGCGCGGCATTCGCTATTTTGAAACCGATTTGAAAAGCACGGTTGAGCATTTTGCTGAAACGCAAGCTCAGAATGGACGGATTTTTGATTATTTCACCACTTTTCCGGAAAAGCAACCCGGCGAACGTGAGAACTGGACAAAGTATGTGCGCATTCCAGTCGAAGCTGATGTGGAGTATCGGTTTGTCAAAGCCGCCTTCTTGTCGTGGCAAGCGACTGGCGATGATTTTTGGATGGAAAAATTACTGCCAGCTATGGAAAAAGCGCTCAACTATGTTTTGAATCATCCCTGGCGCTGGGAGGAGAAAATTGGTCTGGTAAAAAGAGCCTATACCATCGATACCTGGGACTTCGCTTATAGTGCAGAAAAAAGTGATTGGCTGCAGTTTCAGATAAACGACAACACCTATTGGGGCATCATGCACGGAGATAACAGCGGCTATTTCGAGGCTTTTCAAATCATGGCTTTTTTGTATGGCTATTTCCAGCATACCGAAAAATCGATATTGTGGATGAACCGAGCTGAAACACTTCGGAATATCTTGAACAAAACATGTTGGAATGGAAATTTTTATACCCATTTTGTCAAATTGACTCCACTGGAATTGCCCGGCGTCGACGAATCGACACAACTGAGTTTAAGCAATCCCAAGGCGATCAATCGAGGCGTTGCCTCTCAAAGAATGGCGACATTGATTATTGAAGAATATCAAAAACGCCGAGAAAAAAATAATTCTTTTGCCGAATGGTATTCTATTGATCCTCCTTTCCCGGCAGGTACTTTTGCTGATGATAAGTTAGTGCCAGGCGCTTACATTAATGGCGGAATTATGCCGTTAGTCGGCGGCGAATTGGCTAAAGCCGCCTTCGACCATGGCTACGAAAAATATGGAGTCGACATTCTAAGTCGATATTATCAGATGATTTCGGAAAGCGGCGCCACTTACCTGTGGTATTTTCCCGACGGCACTGCCTCTTCCGTGGAGACGAGCACCAGCCCCGATGCCACACCGAGCGACGGCTGGGGGTGCAGCGCCATGCTCTATGGTTTTATGGAGGGATTGGTTGGGATTCAAGATAAATTTAAACGATTTCAAAACGTCTATTTTTCACCCAAATGGATCGCGGCTGATGTAAAATCAGCCGAGATACGAGTCGGCTATCAAGCAAGCCAGGCTTATTTTAATTACGTCTATCACTTGGCGACAGATTGTCTGGAATTAGAGATCGATTCTCCGTTTTCGCAGGTTCAGTTTCATATTTTGCTGCCGAGCCAGACGTCGGTTCAATCGGTCAGGTCAAACGGCGAAAAATTGATACACCACAGCTCAACTGTCAGACGAAGTACTTATGTTGACTTTTGTACTGCTATCCATGACCAGGCAAAAATTACTATCGAATTTTAAGGAAACAGGATCATGAAAAGAAGACAATTTTTTGGCGCATTAGGAATTTTGGCCAGCGGCTCCTTCATAGCCAAACCAGATTTTGCGGCTGCAAAGGTGCCATCTGTTGAAGAAGCTTTAGCCTCAGCACTGGATGATGAAACCTTCTGGAAAATTGTTCGCCAGCAATTTGTTTTTCCCAAGGATTTTATATATCTCAATACTGGCGGAATTGGCGCTGTGCCGTCATTAGTGCTGCATGAAGTAAGCAGGAGCACCGATGAGCAGCAATTAAGTCCCAAACCCGGGCATGACGAGATGAACTGGAACAATGTCAAAATAACAACGACTCATTTGTTAAGTCCAAACTGTAAAAAGGAAGAACTTGCTCTCATCAGTACAGCCACTGAAGGCATAAATATCATATTGAATGGATTACCGCTACAGAAGAAGGATGAAATCATTACCTCAACTCATGAACACGCGGCGTTGCATATCCCACTATTAAACAAGATGCAGCGCCAGGGTATTGTGCTGAAGCCATTTGCGCCTGATCTGAAAAATGGCCTGGGCAATGTGGATCGAATAGCGAAATTGATTACCAAGCGCACCAAGCTGATCTTTTTGAGCCATGTTACCTGCACCACCGGACAAATTTTTCCGTTAATCGAAATTGGCAATTTAGCCAGGGCAAAAGGGATCTGGTTTGCTGTTGATGGCGCTCAAGCAGTAGGATCAATGCCCATGGATATAACCAAGGCACAGGTAGATTTTTACACCTTCAGTGGCCACAAATGGACGCTGGGACCAAAAAGGACTGGCGTTCTTTATGTAAGGCAAAATTTATTGGAGGTATTAAGACCAACTACCGTCGGCGCCTATTCCGATGATGGCTACGATATTTTAAAAAATGAGCTGAAATTACATCCAACTGCCCAACGTTATGAATATGCTACGCAAAACGAAGCCCTATTTTATGGGTATGAAAAAGCTGTCAACTTTGTCAAAACAATCGGTTTAGAAAAAATCCGCCAACACAACCGAACGCTGGCGGAGAAATTTTATGCTGGCTTGCTATCAATTCCCGGCGTGGAAATCTTATCGCCGCAGGAAGAAAAATATCGTTCATCAATCATCAGTTTTAAAATGAAAGATAAAAATTATCAGGATATTGGATCATATTTATCGGATAAGAAAAAAATTCGCGTGCGAGTTGTTTCTGAAGCACAGGTAAATGGCGTGCGGGTTTCATTTCACGTTTATAATGATGAAGAGAATGTGGAAAGAATTTTGACTGAATTAAATAATTTTCTAAAGCAATAGGGAAAGGCAAAAAATGAAGATCAAAGAAGTGTTGGCAAAAATTGACCGGATTTATATTTCCAGCAAATCTCAACGAGTAGTTTTGACTGCGGCGGAAGAGATGAAAAAAAATTGTGTTAGCGCCTCGATAATATCAGTAAGCAAAGAAATCAAAGAACAAGCCGGCGCATTTTATATTGCTTTAGCCAATTCAGAAATGGGCAAAAAATTATTGCCTGCAAAACCAAATGATCAATCTGAAGAATTTATTTATCTCCAACTGAAGGAGAACGGTTCCGGCATTTTAATTAGCTCGCATAAGAATTTTCTTTTTTCGTTTATGTGTAATTTATTGGAAAATTGGGATAACAAAGATGTCGGACAATATCAAACTGGAAAATGGATCACGCCAGCTTTTAAATGGCATCGCAGCACGTTTGATTATTTTTTAACGCAAATGGGACGGGTACAGCGAAATTTAAATCGAGCAAACTACATCAGAGATTTGGCACGGTTAGGTTTTACTCACGTGGAAGTTAATGGACTGGCTTATCCCATGGGTTTGGAATCCGGGCCCAAAGGGGAGATTTATCCCATGTTTTACACCTATTGTCCAGCTTTGGACCAGTTCGTTTACAGCACATTAAATAAAGGGCTTTATCCCTTGTTTTACCTATCAGCTAATATGCGCAATTTGAAGCAGAACGCTAAACTGGCAGAAAAATACGGCTTGACGCCGGGCTTGTTGTGTTTTGAACCTCGTTCGGTTCCGGAACAATTTTTTGATCGTTATCCCATGTTGCGCGGTGCTCGGGTGGATCATCCCTTTCGCAGCTTTAAACCACGTTATAACATGACGATTACCCATCCCAAAGTGCGTGAACATTACGCCGAGATGCTGCAAAAATTAATGAAAGAAGTTCCGGAGCTGGGTTTTATTTCCATCTGGACAAACGACAGCGGTGCCGGTTTTGAACACACCAAATCGCTTTACGTGGGTCGCAATGGCGGTGCCTATTTGATCCGTGAGTGGAAGGATGATAGTGAAATTGCCAGGCTTGCCGGTGAAAATGTGATCAGATTTTTGCGTACGTTGAGAGATGCGGCTAAAATTGTTAATCCGAGTTTTCGCGTCATGACCCGCCTGGAATCGTTTTACGGTGAACATGATACCATCTGGGAGAATGTCGGCGAGCAGATCGATATTGAAGGTACGTCACTTATCACCCGCGGCTGGGAATCGTCTTACACTCATCCAAAATATCCAGATTCCAAGGACATTATTGGCGGCACGGTTCATCATTTACAATTTGATGATAAAGAGACGGCAGCCATTCATCAACTGAAAGAGAAAGGGGCGGCGGCTCATTTTTATTTTTCGGTTGGACAACACGCTATGTTCGATCCGTTGATTGGCATCCCTTACCCAACGCTTACTTATCAGAAACTGAAAATATTGAATCAAAAAGGCGTGGAGTGTCTGGCACATCACGGCGGTTCCATGCCACCAGAATTGGCACCGTACAACATCAATTATAAAATCGTCCAGCACTTTCAATTTAATCCTGAGATGAATATTGATTCAGCTATTGTTGATATTGCCGAAAAATGGGCAGGCCAAGAGTTCAGCTCCGATTTGCTCAAAGCCTGGCAATTGACTGAAGAGGCGATTTTGGGATTTCCCAATGTAGTGCCGATGTATTCAACGATAGGTTTTACCTGGTATCGTTTGTGGGTGCGACCGTTGGTGCCCAATCTGGAGGCTATCTCAGCTCAAGACCGCGCCTTTTATGAAGATTATATTTGCACCACGCCGCACAATCCCAATAATGTTGACTTGAGCCGCGATGTGCTGTTTTATTTGACAACACCTGAAAAGTGTCAAACTAACATTGAGCGCATCGACAAAAATGTGTGGGCGCCGCTGGACCAGGCAATTTCTATTTTGAGTAAAGTCGAACAGGCAGCAGCACAGAAGCTGGGAACGAAAAATGTCGTTCACGATCAATTGATCCGGCTCAAAGCACTTCGCTGTTGGTTCATGACCCATCGCAGCGTTGCCGCCTGGGTGGCTGGAGTTTATGGCTATGTGAATACTAAAAACAGCGCTGAAAAAAAGAGCGCTAAGCGCTTGCTCGCCGAGATGATCGAAAAAGAAATAGCCAATACAGAAGTTTTGGTTGAACTTTTGGATTCTGATGTCGAATTCATGGCGATGACTGATAAAGGCGAAACGCCGCTCATTTACGGTGATAATTTGAAAGCACTGCTCCCGAAACGTATTGCCTTGATGCGCGAACATGCAAACGATGAACCGTTTATTGATGCGAATTACATCGAGAAAAAAGCCGGGGAAATGTTGAAATAACTAAACCTGTAAAATGACTAAAATTGTAAAATGACTAAATTGACTAAAATGGCAAAATGACAAAGATTTTTAAAAATTTATCAAATTATTAAGCAGAAAAAAAATCTAAATTGTAATTAGAAAAAGTACAATGAAGATGGATAAAAAAGAATTTGCCAAGAATCTGGAGAAAAGAACTAGGGATTTTGCAGTTAAGATTATCCAAGTATCAGCGAAATTGCCTCTCACGGCAGAAGCAAAAGTCGTTAAAAACCAATTGACAAAAGCTGGTACCTCAATTGGAGCAAATTACCGCGAAGCAAACCGAGCCAGGAGCAAAGCTGATTTTAGAAATAAAATTAGAATTTGTGAAGCCGAAGCCAGTGAAACACAATATTGGCTTGAAGTTATCACAGAAACAAATTGGTTATCTGATATCCAGG
>CAZNDR010000293.1:0-5821 GCA_964571835.1 uncultured Cytophagia bacterium
GCTCCGCCATGTATGGCGGAGAAACCCAAGATAGCCGTAACCAATTGGGCTTTAGACCAGAAGTTTTTTGACTGGTCATTCATATAAATAAATGATTAAGCATTCTGTTCAGCTAATTTTGCAAAAAAAAAATGGTGGAGAGCAATGCCTTTATGATGGATTGCCCGCATTGCACGAAGGCGATGCACTCCTGATCTTTTTATGTTTTAAAATTTTAAACTGTTAATTCATTGTTAGCGGATCAGAGGTACTAATCATAAAAATAATTTTCTAGTGGCACGATGATCTCTTCTTTGCGATAAAGATCATCTTTAACTGAGTTATTGAGCCGGTTTAGGAGATTTAGCTTGTGAAAAAGCTGTTACGAAATTATGGAATGATTCTGGTGCTTTTCGGATTGGGTCTGCTGTTCAGCGTTTTGACGTTGAAAGAGCAAACACCGCAGAGCAGCAAGGCTGTTGAGCAACTGCTCAGCCAAATTACACATCAATTTAATAAGACTGATTTGATTCTGACCGTTGGCGCTATTAACAAAGAATCGGCTCCCTTTGCCAATCAGTTGAAGACAGAATTAGCCGACATTGGTTTTAGCAATATTCAAACCATCATCGGGATTCCAAGAGATTTGCGGATCGCTCTGGAAAGGATTCAGGCTTCAGGGCAAAAGCTCAAAGCTATTGCCATCAGCGGCGATGTTCAGAAATGGCGGGTGCTCGAGCTTCTTCCGCGTAATTACCCAGATTTGAGGGATTGTCAGATACTGCTGCCCAAAACCTACCTCTGGCCTGATTTTCTGAAAGACTCGAATCTATTGGCTATTGTCGATCGCATCGTGGTCATTGCGGTGATCGCCATTGGTATGACCATGGTGATTATTGCCGGAGGCATCGATTTATCGGTGGGCAGCCTCATCGCTGTTTCGGCTGTTTTGAGTACCTTGCTGATGAAAAAAATGGGCGGACAGGATGCCTCCGGCTGGGTCGTGCTGTTAGGTTTTATCGTCGGGATTTTAGCCAGTGGGCTGATTGGAGGATTTGGCGGTTATTTGGTGGCTCGCTTCAAAGTGCCGCCTTTTATCTCCACTTTAGGCCTTATGCTGGCCGGGCGAGGCTTGGCGTTTATGATCACTGGCGGCTTCTCCATTTATCAAGTACCAAAAACTTTAACCTGGCTGGGGCAGGGGACATCGCTGGGTATTCCCAATACGGTTATTTTGTTGTTTATTCTTTATATCATCGCACATATTTTTATGTCCCAGACAAAAATGGGACGTTACATTTACGCTGTCGGCGGCAACGCTGAAGCAGCTCGGCTGTCAGGCGTTTCCGTGGAGTTTATTGTCATTTTCGTTTATATTGTAAGTTCACTGTCGGCTGGCTTAGGCGGCTGTATTCAGGCTTCGCAGCTCAACACCGGCACGCCAAACATGGGCATGATGTACGAATTATACGTTATTGCTGCCGTAGTGGTGGGCGGCACCAGTCTTTCTGGTGGCTCGGGCAAAATTTTTGGCACGCTGATTGGCGCGTTTGTCATTTCGGTTATTCAAAATGGCATGAATTTGCTGGGTATTGAAAGTTATACTCAGCAAGTTGTTTTGGGCATGGTTATTTTAGCCGCCGTGCTGCTGGATAAAGTTCGCAGTAACCGGACTGCGCTTGGCGCAAACAAAGCGAAGTAGAATTTTTTTGAGGATGAATGATGATTGTGAATATTCGTTCGTTAACAAAAGTCTTAATAGTGCTAACAACGCTTCTGTTTTGCTTTTGTGTTTCCAAATCGGAATACAAAGGTAAGATTGGCATGACCTGTATTGATTTGACCAATCCTTTTTTTAAATTGATAAGCAACGTGATGCAGAGAGAGGCAGCGCAATATGGCTATGAAATCGTAGCGTTGAGCGCAGAATTGGATCCAGCCAAACAAAATAACCAGATGTCCGACTTTGTCGCGCAGGGTTACGATGCGATTTTCCTCAATCCAGTCGATTCAAAATCAGCCAGCGAGGGCGTCAAAAGAGCCTATGCTGCTGGCATCCCGGTTTTTACCTTTGACGTGCGGGTGCTTGATGAGCAAGCCAATAAACTTATCATCTCCCACATTGGCAGCGATAATTATCAAGGCGGACAATTGGCTGGTGAAAGCATGAAAAGCATGACTGGCGATAAAGGCAAGGTGGCAATTTTAGGTTATCCAGAAGTAGAATCGGCTTTGCAACGCGCCAATGGCTTTAAAGACTATTTGAAAGAAAAAAATAGCCAGCTTAACATTGTTACCGAACTTTCAGCTAAAGGCAACCACGAGGATGGTTACGCCGTTGCCACCGATATTTTGCAAGCGCACCCGGATTTAGTGGGTATTTTTGCCATCAATGATCCGTCGGCGCTGGGAGCTTATGCGGCGGTCCGTAAGGCAGGCAAATTGGAACAAATCACCATCATTGGTTTTGATGCCTCGCCGCCTGGCAAACAGGCAGTGTTTGAGAAAAAGCTTTACGATTCGCCACAGCAGTTTCCACGTGAAATGGCCAAAGGTACAGTTCGTGCTTTTATCAGTTATTTGGAAGGAAAAGATCTACAAAAAAATATCTTTGTCCCTTGTCGCCATTATCGCTACGAGGATTCAGTCGACGATTCCAGTCGAGTCAATGAGCAGTGGTAACTTGTCCATAGACAATCGACGTGCAGGAGTAACGTCATTATTTAATATTATTACCGGACGCCAGGTTTAAACACGAAACAATACTGGTTAAGGATAAGAAGGAGACATCGCTAAACCGATGCCATCGCTGCAAGCGATAACAGCGGCATCTGTGACATGTTACGGATTAAACCTTAATGAGTATAATGGCAGAATAACAATTGAGAGAATGGTGTTTTGCCTTGCCGTTGCGTTGTTATGCTTTGGCGCAAGAAATTTTTGTGGGTCATTATTTGATATCAATCGTTCATCTGGAGAAAGCTGTTTTGTATTGAGGAGTCATTATGCAGAAAATCAATCGGCGACAATTTGTGCAAGATTTAGCTTCTGTTTCATTTGGAATTCTAAATGGGGGTACCATAATATCAAGCTGTCGGCGCAGCAAATCTTCGGCAAAAAAGAGGCCGAATATTTTCTTTGCTATTTCTGATGATCAGTCCTGGCTTCACACTGGCATTAATGGCTGCAAAATCGTCAATACTCCCACTTTTGATCGGATCGCCAGAGAAGGAGTTCTATTCAATAATGCTTTTTGTGCCGCGCCGCAATGCAGCCCAAACCGTGCTTCTATATTGACTGGCAGACATATCTGGCAAAATGAGGAGGCCGGCACTCACGACAGCAATTTCCCAAACAAACTTCCCGTCTTTCCCGATTTGTTGGAAGCGGCGGGTTATTTTGTTGGTTTTACCGGCAAGCCTTGGGGACCAGGGAATTGGCGAATTTCTGGCTGGAAAAGAAATCCGGCTGGAAATGAATTCAATCAATTTGACTTTCCATTAAGCGCGACTGATGGAATTAATAAAAAGGATTATGCGGCTAATTTTATCGCTTTTCTTAAGCAACGACCGAAAGATCACCCCTTTTGTTTTTGGTTTGGCTGCTTTGAGCCGCATCGAAAATATGAACGAGGCGCTGGCGTGATGCGGCGAAAAAAACTTGAAGAAGTGATTATTCCAGGCTTTTTGCCGGAGGCAACGGAGATCCGCAGCGATCTTTTGGATTATGCAGTGGAAATCGATTGGTTCGATGAACAATTGGGAAAAATGGTCAGCGAATTGAAAAAAATCGGTGAGTTGGATAACACCATTATCGTGGTAACCAGCGATAATGGTATGCCATTTCCAAGAGCAAAAGCCAACAATTATGAATACGGCATTCACCTGCCGCTGGCCGTGCGATGGGGAGACAGCGCGCCAGGTGGGCGGATAATTGATGATTTAATCAGTTGTGTCGATTTTGCGCCTACTTTTTTGGAAGCTGCAGGAATAACTCACCTTCCAGAGATGACTGGCAAAAGTTTTCAAAATCTCTTGGTTTCAAATAAGCAAGGATTAGTGGATAGCTCGCGTTGTCATATTTTATCCGGCAGAGAGCGCCACACTCATGCCCGACCGAATAACTTTGGTTACCCAGTACGCGCCATACGTACGCCTGATTTCCTTTATATTTGGAATTTAAAACCTGATCGTTGGCCTGCTGGTGATCCCATTAATTCAGATGATGCTGAAGGCTATTATGACATTGATGCCTCGCCGACTAAATCTTTTTTGATCAAAAATAGAGCAAATCCGGCAGTTAAAAAATATTTTCTGTTAGCCGTCGCTAAAAGACCGGCGGAAGAACTATACAATATTAAAACCGATCCAGCTTGCTTGGAAAATCTGGCGGCACGATCGGAATATCATTTAATTACCAGACAGCTTCGCGCTGAATTAGAAAAAGCCTTAATCGCGCAAGCAGATCCGCGAATAGTCGGCTATGGCGATATCTTTGAAAGCTATCCGCGCTACAGCAGCATGCGCGATTTTGCTGGTTTCAAAAAACAGGGTGAATATAATCCAGAATACAGGATGGTGAAAAAGTAGAATTAATAATCGGTACCGATAGAAGCTGTGTTGCTAATATCTTTTCTGATTATCCAATTAACTAATTGTCGAAAGCAAGGATGGCTAAAGCCCAGAAATCTCAAGGCAAGCGATAAAATGTGCCGCTCTGCAGTGGTAATCAGCCTTGCCGACTTCAGAGTTCTCGGCAGTTGATTTCAAACAGTTATGATTAGGTTGTCGTCAATAGCCAGTTGGCGAAAAGCAACTCCAGCGAATAGTTGATGTCAGGTGAATTTTCCAGCTTGTCTACACAACAGTAACTATAAATATAAAAAACCAGTTGAAAAAAACCAAATGAACTGAAGGGCTAAAGCCTAAAGAATTGGTTGGGAAATTAAAAGATCTCCGTTCTAAAGAATGGAGCTATTCAATTTTTATGAATAGCTCCGCCATTTATGGCGGAGAAACTTATGAAATCCGAAATCACGTGGGCTTTAGCCCAATCAGCTTTTTGACTGGTCATTCATATTATAAATCAAGGACAAAAGCTAATAAATGAATTTGTCAAAGAAATTCTTTCTTTGCGGTGAAGCCGCTATTTCAAACCTGGCGACAATTTTATCTTGCCTGCCACGCCTTATCCTAAATTTTTCACGCCAATTTTATATTAGTCATGGCGGTTAAGAACACTTCGCTTTCTGGCTACTGTTTCGTTCGACAGTAGGTAGTCTCTACGGCCTTTGCTTCCTGGCCGTCTGGGGTGATGTTGTAGGCAGTGATAGTGAGATGATTTTCGTCGCTGACTTCATAGACGGTTTTCCACCCCCACGGCGTGGCGTTTTGGGCAACGTCGTATTTCCCCAGCACAACGAATCCTCGAGCAGTCGCTTCGCCTTCGGAAAACATGATTCCATAGTTCATGTGAAAATCATCAACCCACGAGATTTGAAACCGCTGCGTGATGGAATTCAGTGCGATGATTTCTTCGCCATGCCGCGGTTGCCCCTGAATCGTGGCTTCATAAACATGACGCAAGAACCGGCCTTCAAGCATGGGGCGAATGTCTCCTTTGACTTTAGACTCATCGCCGAGTTTGCCCGGCTCAAACCAGGTGAGGCACGTACCTTCCCATGAACCGACCAGTAGCTTCATCACCTCTTTCGGCATAAGTTGATTGCTTTGATTGGGTGCAGTTTTATCCTTGAAGGAATCTTGTGTCGTAACAAAAGTTGGAAAGGTAAAAGCGAGACACGTCACCAAGGCAACAAATCCAATCGATTTCATCATTAGAT
>CAZNDR010000294.1:0-5818 GCA_964571835.1 uncultured Cytophagia bacterium
ATCTTTTAAATGATAGAAAGCCTCAATTGTATCAATGGAATTAGGACTTTATTATATCGATTTAAATAAAAAGCTAGGTGAAGACTTTTCTGAGTATGAGTTTGATGAGACAGGCAGACCACTCACTCGACTTTATCGGCGACCAAACTGGAAACATAATCCGATTACTGTTTGTAATTATGGGCTATTTCATTTTAACAAATATTTACGGACAAATTCAATTGAATCGAAAAATATCTTTTTATCACAGGCAAATTGGTTAGTTGAAAATGCACAGCCCGGCGCAAATAATTCTTTGGTTTGGTATTATCTGTTTGATTTGCCATTTTACAAAATAAAAGCGCCTTGGATATCAGGGATGGCTCAAGGTCAGGCATTGTCTGTTTTGTTGAGGGCTCACCAATTATCACTTGATGATAAATATTTCTTTATCGCCCATTCTGCTTTTAAAATATTTGATATTGAAAAAAATCATCAGGGTGTCATTTCAAGATTTCCTGATGGCAAACCGGTAATTGAGGAATATCCTTCTCCACAGGGGAGTACCAGCGTTTTAAATGGATTTATTTATGCGATTATGGGAGTGTATGACTATTTTCTTTGGACAGAGGAGTTGTTTGTAAAGCAAAAATTTGAATGCTTCTGTGAAAGCTTGATGGCAAATCTATTTCGTTACGATAGTGGCTATTGGTCTTATTACGACCTTGTGACACCCTATCGCTTGTCGTCTAAGTCGTATCACAGAATTCATATCCATCAGTTAAAACAATTGCACAAATTAACTCAAGGGGAAATTTTTAGCCAATACGCGACCCGCTGGAATCAATATTTAAACTCGCCAAAGTCGCATGTTCAATGGCTACTAAAAAAGATGTTTCAAAAGTTGATGATGCTACGAGGCAGCGCTTGGACAAGATAATTAAATATGTTTCTCTCATTTTTTCTAAAGTCTTTTGGAAACAACTGCAACAATCTATAGCACTTTTTTTTACTGATAATCTCTATGCCATAAGAAATTTAGGTGCGTGTGGCGAAAATACTAATGTCCGACCATCCGCTTCTTTAGCCTATTCTCATCACATTTTTCTTGGTAAAAATGTGCATGTTCAAAGGCATGTTTATATCTGGGCGGGAAGAAATTCTATCATAACTATCGGTAATAATACGATCATTGGGCCAGGCTCATTCATTACATCTGACAATCACGGAATTAAAAAGGAAATGCTCATCAGAGAACAGGAAGGAGTGGAGAAGGACATTGTTATAGGTTCAGATGTATGGCTGGGCGCTTATTCTATTGTCCTACCGGGTGTCGAAATTGGGAACGGCGCCGTGATTGCAGCTGGCTCGGTTGTCACGAAAAATGTACCAAGCTATACTATTGTTGGCGGCGTGCCAGCTAAACCAATCGGAGAAAGAAAATAGCTGATAATGGACCATGTCAAATTGCTAAAATTCCCTTATCCATTTCAGGCCGCTTTAGCTATTTGCAGCGACATCGATGGCACATCGTGGGATAATTTTGTTGCTATTCACCAATTTTTGAACTCAAATCAGAATACGATTTATGGAAAAGGACTATCACTGCCTATTGGGGATTCCTTTTGGATGTACGACTTACAAAAAAATCATAATAAAGCTTTTTCATATTTTGACAATATAAAAGGCAAAAAGGCAGACTATGCTCCAGCGATGCGTGAATTAATTCAGGCAGGAATTTTAGATGTGCTTCATAGCTATGGCAATTTTACTGCAGAAAAAGATTTCAACAGAAAATTGGCGTTGCAGGCGATTGAAGAGCTTGACAAATATAATTTGAAATTGAAAGTCTGGACTAATCATGGTGGACTGGACAGCAGCCAGAATATTGGCTCTCAGTCAGCGGGAAAAGGAGACATTTTAGTTGAGGAAAACGTGGCTGAC
The DNA here is from genome assembly GCA_964571835.1 of uncultured Cytophagia bacterium. Lineage (GTDB taxonomy): Bacteria > Zhuqueibacterota > Zhuqueibacteria > Thermofontimicrobiales > Thermofontimicrobiaceae > CAZNDR01. Next base: position 1,924 of record CAZNDR010000294.1, read on the forward strand.
GGCTCATCATTCTATCATGCAGATCTACTGATAAACTATGGTTTCAAGTTTTTTTGGGATTGTGAACGCTCGCTGACCAGCGTTGTCGGACAGGACAGAAGCGCTAATTGGACAGAAGCGTTTTGGGACAGTCCGCTATATTCAGGGCCAAAAAAAAAAGCAAAAAGCATCGCTAAAGGCCTGCTATTTCTATTGGACAAAATCTATGCGAAAGTTGCTAAAAACAATTTAGCCGGTTGGCTACCAATCGATATGACGAATAGTCTCATACATAAAGATAGGTTGAGAGATGGCAACACCTGTTTTCGTTTCACAAGATTTGGTAATGGTAGAATGGATTGGCAGGACGATCTGCCTCTGCTGTTGAACAATAAGGTGTTAGAAAAATTACGTGATCAAAAGGGATTTATGATTTTATATCTTCACCTTGGCGATCTCAAAAGGAAATCAGAAAATTTCCCTTTGACTCAGCCAGTTGTAGCTGCCTTCCAACTTCTCGCGGATTTATTTCACTCAGGAAAACTATGGATCGAGACAACAAGCCGAGTATTAACCTACAACTTTATTCATCAAAATTTGGACTGGGAGTTTAGAGAATTAGCAACAAAAATAATAATCAAAATTAATGGGATCAACAATTGTCAATTTTTCTCACCTCTTTATGCCGATGATTTGTGCGGTTTGAGTTTTGTCATTCCGAGCGCCAAAGATGTCTGTTTCCTTCTCAAAGATAATCCTCTAGCTATTAAAATTCAAAAGCACGCTAATGTACAAATCGCTATGTTACCAATTAGGCAAATGGAATGGCCGCTATAATGTCCGATGAATCGAAAATAGGTTCAATACTCAGATTGACAAGACATTCCGCAGTCTATGGCTTCGGCCATGTTTTGACAAAGTCATTGGTCATTCTATTATTACCAATCCATACGAATTATGTCAATCGAAGTGAATACGGTATCGCTACGCAGCTATTTGCTTTTCTGGCTATTTCATCAATCATTTATTCTTATGGCTTGAACACTGCCTTGCTGCAATTTTATATCCAGGAAAAAGACATAAAGCAGAAAAACTATTTATTTTCAACCGCCTTTTTTTCAACTTTGCTCACTGCAATCGGCTTTTCATTTATTATTTTTAGCCTAAAAGGAATCATTGGTCGATTTCTTTTTGCATCAGATAATTACAGCTATCTGCTCAACTATAGTATCGCTATACTTACTGTCGATGCCCTCGTGCTGCTCTCTTTTAACATTCTGCGCGCCGAGCAAAATTCGGCTCAATTTGCATTTTTTAGTGTCACGAATGTCGCGCTAAATTTAGCGCTCAATATCATTTTTGTGGCAAAATTATCCTTTGGTGTCAAGGGCATATTCTTGGCTAACGTGTTTTCTTCGTTGTTGATTTTTCTTCTACTATTGCCGATGACCATGAAACATTTAAAAATAAGTATATCCAGGTCATTGTTAATAAAAATGCTTATTTTTGGACTTCCTTTTGTTCCTTCGACCTTAGCTATTATCGTCATGAACTCTGTGGACAGAATTTTTGTCAATCAGTTTCTTGGCTTGCAGGCTGCCGGACTGTACGGTGCAGGCTATAAACTTGGATTAATCATAAAACTTTTTATAAGTGGTTTCCAGTATGCTTGGATTCCTTTTTTTATTTCGACCGCTAAACAGAGCAATGCGAAAGAAATCTTTTCAAAAGTGCTGACCTATTTTGCAATCATTTGCAGCTTAATTTTTCTGTTTTTAACGCTGTATATCGATCAACTGGTTAGATTAAATATCTTCGGCTTTTGTATTTTTGGCAAAGAATATTGGGGAAGCACAATCATTGTTCCACCAATACTTGCCGCTTATATTGCTTATGGCTTCTATTTGAATTTAATGGTTGGAGTCTATCTGAAAGAAAAATCAAAAATGCTGATTTTCGTTACTGCCTGTGGCGCAATAATCAATCTAATGGGAAATTATTTCTTAATTCCACTTTTTAATATTTCTGGCGCAGCTTATGCTTCTGTTTTTTCACATGTCACAATGGCTTTGCTAATTTATTTTCTGTCACAGAAATATTATCCAATAAAATACGAAATGATAAAGCTAATCAAAATTATTGTATTTAGTTTGACAATATTTTTAATTTTTTCCTTTGTTAAATTGCCAATGGAAACTGTCAGCAAGTTGTTACTTTTAGCGCTATATATTATAGCACTATTTTTTGCAGGAATTTTTGATCCAGCAGAAGTTAATCATTTAAAAAAGCTTATTAAGCTGGTTGGAAAATAGTCGCTCTTCACTTAGCCTGTATTAAAATTATTCTGATTTTTACTTACTTTACGTTTAAAGAATTTAATGAAAGAGCTAAAAAGTAAACTTAAAAAATTTTATGAAGAGGTGGGTGAAAAATATCCTGAGAAAGAAATCATCTATTGTACCTTGAGAGGCATATTGCGCAAAAAATTTATTAGTCAATATCTCAATAAGTTGAATGGTTCTCTTCTGGATATTGGCTGCAATGCTGGCATGTATTTAGATGAGTACCAAGGAGGAAAACGGTACGGAGTTGATTTGAGTTTCAATGTGTTAAAGAAAAATAATATTTCCGCTGAAAAATATTTGGTTGTGGCTGATGCTGAAAATCTTTTTTGTTTTAGAGCCGGATCTTTTGATCATGTTTTATGCAGTGAGGTGCTGGAGCATTGTTTGAATCCTCTGGCAGTTTTTCAAAGTATTTATCATGTCTTAAAGAAGGAAGGACTTGCCATATTGACTACACCCAATTACCGAAAACATCGTCCGGGCTGGGTTGACTTAGGAAGTCTGCCTGAATTCGGAGTTACAATTGATTGTCAGGACGGTTATTTTCATACTGCCTATCAGCCAGACGAATTACGCGAATTCGCATTAAGCGTTGGATTGGAAGTAGTTACTTCTGGCACTATGGAAAAAGATGTTAAATATGCGGCAAAAATCCCTGCTGTTATTTTCATTTTTGGCAGCTATCTGAATAAAATTTTTAGGTCAAAAGCAATTAGTCAATTGAATAGAAATTTATTTAATAAACTTACCTTATATATTTACTATTTTTGACGTCAGCTCGGATTAGACAAAATTTTGTTGCTATTTTTCATAGAGGGAGTGCGGTCTTATGTTATTTTGCAAAAAAAGTAAAGCATAACAATAAAGTCGATGAAAAAAAATCGTGTCATTCTGCATATCGATATGGACGCCTTTTTTGCTGCCATTGAAGAATTGGATCATCCAGAATACAAAGGAAAACCAGTGGTCGTAGGAGCCGACCCAAGGGAGGGCAAAGGCAGAGGCGTAGTTTCGACGTGCAACTATGAAGCTCGCAAATATGGCATTCATTCAGCAATGCCAATTTCCCAGGCTTACAAGCGTTGCCCCTTTGCTGTTTATGTTTTTCCTCGCATGCGACGATACGTTGAATTATCAAAAAAAATACATGAAATTTTTTATGAATTCACTCCAAAGGTCGAGTCGATCAGCATCGATGAGGCATTTCTCGATATGAGCGGCTGCATTCGGCTAATTGGCTCGCCAATCGAAATCGCTAAAAGAATAAAAAAACGAATCAAAGATGAAACCGGCTTAACCGCTTCTATCGGGATAGCGCCTAATAAATTTGTGGCAAAAGTTGCCTCAGATTTAAAAAAGCCAGATGGCTTGGTGATTGTTGAGGCGGATAAGGTCGTAGAATTTTTAGCGCCGCTTCCAATTTCAAAAATGTGGGGCGTCGGCAAAAAGACAGAAATAAAATTAAAAGCAAAAGGCATTGATACCATTGGAAAATTGGCAAAAGTATCGCATCAGGTACTCATAAAACAATTGGGAAAAGTTGGACTCCATTTTTGGAGCCTGGCTAATGG
>CAZNDR010000295.1:0-1270 GCA_964571835.1 uncultured Cytophagia bacterium
AATCCCTACATGAACTTTTGAAATGAAGCACTTAGGTACAAAATTATAGTTGTATTACTCGGGCTAAGATGATTAGTTACCTCAATTACAATGCCTGACGGCGAAAGGTAACGGATAATAAACTGATTATTTGCTCATTACTAGTAAATGCTTGTGGAAATTTAGCATGATTGACAAACCATCACCTGCCGATAATTTAGCATCTAATAATTTTCCTCCCTATAAAAATTCAAATTTGTCAATTGACGAACGGGTTGCAGACTTATTAGCACAGATGACCCTCGAAGAAAAAGTCGCGCAGATGCTTTGTACCTGGCAGCAGAAGAATGATATTCTTTTTGATGCCAAGGGAAAGCTTGACTTTGCCAATATTGAGCAGCATTTCAAGCATAGTCTCGGGCAAATAGCGCGGCTAAGCGACCGCAATGGAGGTCTGAGCGCCCGTGAAATGGCAGAGCTTACCAATCAGATTCAAAAGATATTTGTCGAGAAAACACGTCTTGGCATTCCGATAATTTTTCATGAGGAATGTCTTCATGGTTTGATGGCAAAACAGGCGACCAGTTATCCTCAACCTATTGGATTAGCAGCAACTTTTAATCCTGAGTTGGTAGAGCAAATATATGAGGCGATTGCTGAAGACACGCGTGCTCGAGGTGCTCATCAAGCATTGACGCCAGTGTTAGATGTCGCACGTGATCCTCGCTGGGGACGCGTCGAGGAGACTTTCGGTGAGGATCCTTACCTTGTCGCTCAAATGGGTCTGGCCGCGGTAAAAGGATTTCAAGGTGATGGCAATTTTAAGGATAAAAAACGAGTCATTGCCACGCTTAAACACTTTGCTGCGCATGGACAGCCGGAATCTGGAACCAATTGTGCCCCAGCCAATATTTCCGAACGTCTCTTGCGCGACACTTTTTTTTATCCCTTTCAACAAGCGATCCAAAAAGGCAAGGCGATTAGTGTAATGGCCTCTTATAATGAAATTGATGGCATTCCCTCCCACGCTAATGAATGGTTATTGAAAAAAATTTTACGCCAGGAATGGGGATTTCAAGGTTTTGTAGTTTCGGATTATTACGCCATAGCCGAGTTGTATCGTCGAGAAGAAGCTACCAGCCATTCAATTGCCAAAGATAAAAGTGAAGCCGCCCGTTTGGCAGCACAGGCCGGCGTCAACATCGAAATACCTGAGTCGGATTGTTATCCCTATCTCATCCAGCTTATTAAGGATAAAAAACTGGACGAATCAGTTATTGATGAATTAGTA
>CAZNDR010000295.1:1280-5814 GCA_964571835.1 uncultured Cytophagia bacterium
AAAAACCTGGAGAAATCCGTTATGATTAATTAGTAACATCCTTATTAAAATATAAATTTCTGCTGGGACTTTTTGAACAACCCTATGTCGATGCGGATTCAATTCAAATTGATCATAAGCTTGAAAGAGATAGGAAACTGGCATTAAAGGCAGCTCATGAGACTATTACTTTGTTGAAAAATGAAGGAAATTTACTGCCGCTTGATGCAAAAAATTGTGGGGCTTTAGCAGTTATAGGTCCTAATGCAGATCGACTCTTATTGGGCGGATACAGCGGCAGTCCCAAATATTACACTTCAATCCTGCACGGTATTAGGGAAAAAGTTGGCCGACAGCTTCCAGTTCTGTATAGTGAAGGCTGCAAAATTACTGTAGGTGGCTCATGGAATGAAGATATTGTAACCATGCCCGATCCAGACGAGGATCAACAATTGATTGAGCAAGCGGTTCAGACGGCTCGAAAAGTGGATACGGTGATTCTCGTCCTGGGCGGTAATGAACAAACTGCTCGTGAAGCGTGGAACAGAAGCCATCGGGGGGATAGAGCCAGCTTAGATCTGATTGGCAGGCAAAACGATCTGGTGACAGCTATGCTAAAAACTGGCAAACCGATCATTGTTTTGCTGGTTAATGGGCGGCCGAATTCTATAAACTTAATTAGTCAAAAAGTGCCGGCTATTCTCGAATGCTGGTACTTGGGGCAAGAAGGCGGACGGGCAGTGGCTGATGTTCTTTTTGGTGACTTCAATCCCAGTGGCAAATTGCCAATTTCAGTACCCAGATCTGCCGGACATTTGCCCTGCTATTATAACTACAAACCATCTGCACGACGCGGCTATTTGGATGATGAGGTTACCCCCCTTTTTCCATTCGGTTTTGGCTTAAGCTATACCACTTTCAATTTTAGCAACTTAAGACTGGAAAAAGAAATCATCTCCAGCAATGAATCCACTACTGTATTGATAGATGTCAAAAACACCGGCCAACGAAAAGGTAGCGAGGTAGTGCAAATGTACATCCGCGATCTGGTCAGCTCAGTGACTAGACCAATCAAGGAATTGAAAGGCTTTAAAAAGATTGTGCTGGCGCCAGCAGAGTCACAAACCGTCGCCTTGCCTATCACCCCTGAACATTTAGCGTTTACCAATATTGATATGCAATTTAGGGTTGAGCCTGGGGATTTTGAAATTATGGTTGGCAATTCTTCTCAAGATCAACATCTTAATAAGATCATTTTGCATGTAATATAAGTGGCACTATTTTTTTGTTCTCAAAAGCCAAATTTAATAAATTAACTGACGGGAGTGTGCTTTGTGCAGCCTAAATCTGGTAAGCTTTCAATAAAAGAGAAAGTCGGTTACAGCCTTGGCGATACCGCCTCTAATTTATTCTTTCAAACCTTTATTTTCTTTTTGCTTTTCTTTTATACGGATGTGTTCGGCATTCCAGCCGCTTCTGTGGCCACGATATTTTTAGTTGGCCGGATTTGGGACGCTATCAACGATCCGATGATGGGAATGGTTGCAGATCGTACTAACACGAGATACGGAAAGTTCCGCCCCTATCTGCTCTATGCTGCCTTACCCTTTGGTATTTTGGGATGCATCATGTTCATCACGCCTAATTTGAGCACCTCAGGCAAGGTGGTCTATGCCTTCATTACTTACAACTGCATGATGATGATTTATACAGTAATCAACGTACCCTATTCTGCGCTGATGGGCGTCATCACGCCCAATTCGCAAGAGCGCACAGTCGTTTCTTCGTTCCGCTTCGTGGCAGCGTTTGTCGGGCAATTCATTGTTCAGTTCGCTGTCCTGAAGCTGGTTACCATATTTGGACAGGGCAATGAGACCGCGGGTTGGCAATGGGCAATGGCGGTTATGGCAGGCTTATCGGTCATCTTGTGGCTGATGGCATTTGCCTCAACCAAAGAACGCGTGCAACCGATGAGAGAACAAAAAAGTCCATTAAAGCAGGATCTGTCTGATCTGTTTAAAAATATTCCCTGGGTGCTAATTGGTTCAGCTACGATTTTCCAGCTGCTTTTTAATGTCATCAAGGGCGGAAGCATCATGTACTATTTCAAGTATTTCGTGCGGGATCAGCAGATATCGCTGCTGGGCAGAACGCTTGGTTTTTCTTACGATTCCCTCGCATCGACGTTCTTGCTGGTGGGCACAGCCATGACTATTCTTGGCGCCGTGATGACTAACATTTTTAGCAAGGCTTTGGGCAAATCCAGAAGTTATTATGGCTTCCTGGGAATTGCCGCCCTGACCACTGCACTTTTTTATGTGCTGAGACCCCAGGATCTAATTTTAATGTTTATATTGCAAATTCTATCATCGTATGCTGTGGGGCCGGTTTCCGTGCTGCAATGGGCTATCTATACGGACACGGCCGATTATTCCGAATGGAAAACTGGACGCCGCGCTACGGCGTTGATCATGGCTGCCTCCCTGTTCGCTTTGAAACTCGGCATCGCCCTCGCTGGCACCTTCCAGGCCTGGATACTGGATTCATTCGGATTTGTGGCAAATATGGCGCAGTCAGCTGCTGCTATCAACGGTATTAAATTACTGATGAGTATTTTCCCCGCTATTGCTGGCCTCATCGGCGCAGCGTTGATGATATTCTATCCACTTAACAATAAAATGATGATCCAGATTGAACAAGATTTAGCGGCAAGACGTCAGGAGCGCAAAAAAAACATGTGATCCACATATTGCCTCAGCATCGCACAACTAAGAAAACCGGATAACAAAAAAGAAGAGCAAGAAATTGTTCATTCGTTTTCCAGTGGGCTGTTCTTTTTGCTATCAAAAATGAGGCAAAACTTATTATTGCTAAAAAATCTGCCTTGCTTTCTCCAGCTATTTGATAACTATCATCCGTCTTGTTTCTTCAAAATCGTCCGTTTTCATTTTATAGAAATAAATTCCGGAATCTAACTCGTCAGCGTGAAGGTAAGCGGTGTATCGTCCGGGCAGCCTGCTTCCATTCACTAAGGCTTTAATTTCCTGGCCTAACAAGTTATAGATTTGCAGCTTCATGACACACTCATGGGGCAGTGAATAAGCGATGGCGGTAGTTGAATTGAACGGATTAGGATAGTTCTGTGACAACTGAAATCCCCGAGGAATTTCTACCAATCTATTGACGTTCGTAATTTGATCGTTGGTCATAAAACTGGCTGTTGTTGAATAAAAACTGGAGCCGTATTCATTAGTGGCCCTCACATGCCAGAAGTAGCGCCGGTTTGCCTCGAGTGGACTTAATTGCAGCAGCGTGTCGGCAATCGTGCTGTCCACCACAAGGGAGCTAAAGGTGCTACTGATTGATAGTTGAACCTGATAGGAGGTGGCTGATTCTGAAGCGTGCCAGAGTAATTGCGGGTCGCGAGAGATGGTGACTGTATTGGGTGAGATCAACACTGGTCTCAAGGGACTGGCCAGATAGCTGCGTAACCATTGCATTGCCGGGCGTTCTTTGCCTCGGTCGGTTACCAGGTAGGCGTTTGTCTGCCAGGTATCGTACATCATGTAACCCCATAACGTCATGCCTTTTACTCCCACATTTTCCCAGAAAATAGGAAAGTAAGTTTGATAATTCTGCAATTGTACATTGTCGTCGGCTTCATTAATATCGAATTCACTAACATAAACTGGCAGGCCGGTGGCAACCAATCGGTTGAGATTATAGGTAATGGCGCTTATTGAATAGCTGTAGGATGAGCTTGCGCCAGCATAACTTTTAAACTCAAAATAATGCCCCTGAATACCAATGCCGTCGATTAAGTTGCGCTCTTTTAATAGGCTGATGATAGCCAGATAATCATCAGTGGCTGAATTGCTATGCAGTATATTATATTCATTGATTAGTAATTTTGCACCAGAGGCACAATAATTTCTTGCCCACTGAAATGAAGTAACCACCCAATCCCAGCCTGTCCCGCCGTTTCCCCCCAGCGCATTGGCATAGCTGGGCGGTGCATGAAGCGGCTCGTTGACGACATCGACAAAATCGAGGCTGGGATACCTGGCGCCTACCAGATGGATCCATTCCTCCACTTCAGCCCGTTGGGCAGCAGAATCAAGCGCGGTAAGCCACGATGGCTGTTGATTCCCCCAGACTAACGTATGGTGTTTGTAGAGAAATTTATTCTGCACAGCATAATTGTAAATATTGTCTAATGGAGTCCAGTTGTAAGAATCCTGAGCATATTCAACGCTGCCCCATTTGCCGGCATTGCCGGGTGTTACCTGATTCCAATAATCATCAAAATTATTATAGATTTTGTTCCCCAAACAGTTTCCTAAAAATTTGTCTTTGCCAGCCGCTAAGGGTTGGCAAAGTGAAGGCAACGGCATGAATCCGATAGTACAGAGTAACAGGAGCAACACGAGCGAGTGGTTCTTCGTGCGACTCAGCATACATAATTTATTTCGATTGTTCATCAGTTGATCCTTTCTTGATTTATTAATATGAATGACCAGTTGAAAAAAACCAAATGAACTGAAGGGCTAAAGCC
>CAZNDR010000296.1:0-5810 GCA_964571835.1 uncultured Cytophagia bacterium
AGAAAGATAAGGTAATGAGTATAAGGCATAAAGTATTTAGTAAGGCTTTGTACTTTTCTACCCTATTTCTAATACCCGTTACTTTTATGTCTTTATACCTTCAGTTTTTTTTATCTCTAAGCGTGGACATTCCGATACAGCAAATTAATACACCAACTGCCCGCCGTGATGGCCGATAATCGATACCAGCGGCAGGTACAAAAAAATCATAAGTGGAATAACGATTTGAAAGCCGTGAGGCGAGACCAAAATATCCGGCTGATAGAGCAAGCTTAATAAAACAATAATATCAAAAAGGAAAACAAAAAAAGTGAGTATTATTTTTCGGACGATATAACCAATTGGTTTGCCAAAATAATTCGCTTTCCAGGAAAGCCAACCCGTAAAAATAGCTGCCGGCAAGGATATGGTGCCCAGGGCATGCATATAAAAAATGGCATCCAAAAAAGAGAGAGGGGCATCAACAACATAATACCACATGAGCAGCAGCGAGGCTGTGATGAAATAGACCATAGGAAAATGAACTACCATTGGATGCGGATGCCGTTTGAAAAAAGGATATTTTTCGAGAAAACCAATGATCCATTTTGGCAGCGGTATTTTGGGTGCGGCCAGCGTTGCCTTCAAAATGCCGACGTGCGGGTATCTTTGTAATACTTCCAGTCCATGCGGCGCGGCTGCAAGTAGCCCTGATAAATCCTGTCCCGCTTGATGTCGATTCATGTGCAGACCATTCTTCCACAATTTGCTCTGGGTAACATCGTAGATTTTGCCCTCGGCAGCGACATAAGTCGGCTTTCCTTCTTTCCCATTAAATTTTTCCAGCGCTGGTTTATCAAGTTCCAAATTCAAATCCTCCAATTTTGACTAACTGATTTTTTTGCGCAATTGCCTAAATCATGCTTATTAATTAACAGGCTGAATATTTGTCCTAAATTCTGCTGCAGGGCCGGGGGTTTTCGTCAATTCAAATTGTAGCTTATTGGTGGAAATTGCCTCTCAAGGCGTAATATTCAAAATTTTTATTAACTCATCCGGCTCCAGCCGAAAGTGACTGCCCTTGCCCTCAAAAAAACCATGCTCTCTGATTAAATGGACATTAAGCTGAGAATAGCTGATCTGTTTATCCAGTTTTTTATTAGTGACGATGGCGATAATCTTTTGATGCATGCCAGGTTCACCAAACGGGCAAGGGAGTTTTCCCCTGCTCCATAATACACGGATCTGATAACCTTGCCAATCAATTTCCTTCTCTAATGTCGCCTTACCCTGATCGATGAAAGATTGTAAACGGTCAGCCACTTGTTCGATGGTAATATTCAGGTGGCTAAGAATTTTCTGATCTTCAAGAATTATATCAGGCACCTGTCGGGTGTCATTTCCCAAAAAGCCATTCTTGGAAATTTTTCCCGGCTGAAAATTGAGATCACGCTGCTTATCTGGTGGTGTCTTTTTCATTTCTCACCTGATAATAGAATATTTGGTTAAACAAATGGATCATAAAATATTCGTTCGTTGATGATACCGTATTTATGCAACACGGCAATAGCTGCTTCAATCATCCCCTGACTACCGCATAAATACCCTTGCATGGCGGTGGTGTCTTTCCCTTTTAGGTAATTTTCCAGTGGCGTAGTTATTAAACCAGTTTCTCCGCGCCAGTCATCGCCGGCGGCTGGCTGGGACGGGACAGCGTAGGGATAAACGTGAAGTTTGGCATTTTCTGTCTCAGTTTTTCCATTTCATCCAGATAAAATAAATCTCGCCTGGCTAAGGCACCAAAAAAATAGGTTATCTTTCGCTTGATTTTTTTCTCCGCTGCCTCATTCAGCATCGACACGATGGGCGCCATTCCCGATCCGCCAGCTATCATGACCATTTCTCCTTTTCCATCTCGCACATAAAAATCGCCCATTGGTCCGACGATTTTGACTTTAGCTCCTGGCTTGAGATATTGATGGACCCAGGTGGTGCAGATCCCCTCAGGAATTAACCGAATCATCAGATCGACATATTTTTTTTCAAAATTTGGTGAAGCAATGGAGTAGGCCCGCCAAACGCTTGTTTTTATATTTTCGTAAGGCAGCGTGTATAACTGGATGTATTGCCCAGCCTTGAAATCAATTTCCTGTGGGGCTAACAAATTTAGCCGAACTAATTTGATATCGTAGGTCAAATTTTTGATGCTGGCGACTTGAGTTCTAAATTCGGTGATGGCAAACAGCTCATCGGGAATCTCAATTTTAATATTTTGATTGACTTTAAGCTGACAAGATAGTCTGATGTTGTTTTTGATTTCTTCTCGGCTGAGCAGAGATTCTTCAGCCGGCGACAACGGTCCAGCTCCTTGGAGCACTTTGCATTTGCAGTAGGCACATGTGCCCATGCCGCCACAAGCAGAGGGAATAAATATCTTATAACGATTCAAACTGGATAGTAGGGAAGAGCCACCTTTGACCTTGAGTTCTTTTTTATTATTTATCAATATTTTATTTTTAGCATAAATGGTGCGATATAATTCGACGAGCACCAACAAAATTGAAAATAATCCGCTTAGGCCCGAAATAACCACAGTTAAATAAAGAACTCTTTCAATCATATCCCAGTAGTGAAGGCGTCAATTTAATTGCAAAATTATTTATCATCTTAACGCATTTAATAAACTTAAATTTTTGCCCGCTCTCCTTGCTATTCATTTCTGTTTCAATTCTCTTGACAGACGAGTGAATTACTAACACGGGTTTGCATACTGATTACGAGAACTTTCAGCATTTTTCATAGGATGAAATGGTACGATCAAATATATGCGGCACAAATATAAATAAATATCAACAGCATGTCAAGGAAAAAATCTTTGTCAAGGGTCAATCAGTTCTCCATATCACGGTCAGGACATATCTTTCGGCTGCTTTGACCAATACCAAGGATTACTCGATAGTAAATTCATTGTTGGACAAATTCGCATCTATTAGGCTCTTGTCAATCAACATCGCTGATTTAATCGGCTGCACCATTTCGCCTTTGATTTCGATTAGTTTTTTTCCGTTTTTCCAGGCCGCAGCAGTTTGGCTGATAAGTTCGTTGCTGCCATCTTGAAAATTTATTTGCAAAACAAACGGCGATGGAATATTACCCAGCTTTTCGATGGTTATGGTGTATTTTTTTTTCTTGAGTGAAACATCCTTGATAGCCAAATCGACATAACCGAATTCATAAAACCAGGGTTTGATAAACCAATCCAAATTTTCCCCGCTGACATTGTAGAGCGTAAAGAAAAAATCGTACGGCGTGGGATGTTTGCCGTTCCAACGAAACATAAATTCGTGGATGATTTGTTTAAATTTTTCCTCCCCAAAATAATTTTGCAGCACCAGAAAAAAGGAAGCTGGCTTGGGATAAGAGTTGTAAGTATAAACCGGGCGTTTCAAAAATTCCGAACTGACGAATAGGGGTGTTTCCAAAAACTCGCCTGCCTCTAAGCGGTAGTTCTCTAAAAAATAAAACTGGGCGACTTCGCGAGAAACAAGATTGGAAAAAATCAGATAGTCGCCAAAGCTGGTAAAACCTTCGTCCATCCAGGCATATTTTGTTTCATGACAGCCGACATAAAAAGGCAAATAAGAATGCAGAATTTCATGGGAAGTGAGCTTGATGGTTTCATTGATATCTTTTTCTGAAATATCATTAACCATCATGGGATATTCCATGCCGTCAGCGCCATTAAAAACCGTCACTTTGGGAAAGGGAAAGGGCAGCCCAGGAAATTGACAGGACATGAATTCAACTGCCTGGCGAGCAATGTCAGCGACCTGATAAAAATCTTGTGACTTTTTATTGTAGGCTGCATTTATTGCAACTCGCCTGCTTAAACTTTTATCAACGATTAAACTGACCGCGTCCCACAGATAATGATCACTGGTAGCAAAAGCAAAATCCGTTACATTAGCTGCTGAAAATTTCCAGATATTTTGTTGATTAGCTTTTGTGATGCCTTTACATTTGCAGTCAGTCGAATCAATAATATGAATAATGCTATCTGAAACAAAGGCAGAACGATAACGCTTCACATAATTTTCTGTTAATACTTCATCCACATTTTCCAAGCGGCCAGTCGCCCATACAATAAAATTTTCCGGGACAGTGATAGCTACTTCAAAATCACCATAATCATTGTAAAATTCAGCCGTACCAGTATAGGAAAAGTTGTTCCAGCCGTCAATATCATCATAGACAGCTAAACGCGGGAAAAAATAGGCGATAAAAAAAGAGGATGAATCCACGCCACCGGTTCGCTGATGTGAACCTTTATTGAGCTCATAAGTCCAGTTTATGCACATCGTCAATTTTTTTTTAGCCGGCATCGGCTCGGAAAGTTGCAGCACCATCATTGAATGCTTGTATTCGACAGCGTTGCCTTTTTCTGATATGTCAATATCTTGCCCATTGATTTTCAATTGTTCAATGGTAACGCCATTACTCTCATCGGCGAACTCAACATTAAAATCCCGAGAATTGCCTTTCTTGTAAAGGTTGGGGAAAAGATGGACTGAAAGCTCAGGCAGCTCATCAGGGCTATTGTTGAAGTATTCGATTGTTTCGCTGCCTTTTACAATGCTGGATTTTGGATCGAAATTGACCTTGATGGAATAGTTCGCCCTGTTCTGCCAGTAATTCGCTCCCGGTTTGCCATCAAAAGCGCGTGTATTATGCTGATAAGCTTTTTGAATGTTAATGGGGAGGTACAGATTTGAAGCTTGGGCGAAAACATTTGCTGCACAAAAGAAACAGCACCACCAAGCTAACTGCAAAAATAGTCTTTTCATGGTTACTCTCTAATTTTAAATTTAATGAGTTACTGTGCGCACCATTCTTCAACCTCTGCCACTGTCTTGGCAATTGGCTTGCCCAACACCCGAAAGCCATTTTTTGTGACCAGCACGTCATCTTCCACACGAATACCACCAAAGCCGATGGTTTTTTCCGCTTTGTTATAATTGATAAAATCAGCGTGCTTGTGCTGCGCTTTCCATTGGGCAATTAATTCGGGCATAAAATAAATGCCGGGTTCAACCGTCAACACCAATCCTGGTTCCAGTATTTTTGCGAACCGCAAATAGGCTAAGCCAAACTGGTCGCTGCGTTTGACTGTTTCATCATAGCCAACGAAATTTTCGCCCAGTGCTTCCATATCGTGCACATCCAGCCCCAGTTGATGACCGAGTCCGTGAGGGAAAAACAAAGCATGAGCGCCGGCAGCAACGGCATCGTCCGGATTGCCTTTCATGAAGCCGAGCTGAATGAGATTTTCAGCAATAATTTTTGCAGCATGAAGATGAACCTCTTTGAATGATATGCCGGGAGACATTTTTTCAATCGCGCCGAGGTTGGCAGCGAGGACAATTTGGTAAATATCCTTTTGCAGCGGTGTAAATTTTCCGCTGGCGGGAAAAGTTCGCGTAATATCACTGGCATAGTGCAGCGGCGATTCAGCGCCGCTATCTAGCACTAATAGATCTCCGGCTTTCATTAAATTTTCGTGGGAATGACCGTGCAGCACTTCGCCATGAATGGTGAAAATAATCGGGAAGGAAATTTGACTTCCGCGAGAGAGCACCAGCCCTTCAACCGCGCCAGCAACTTCTTTTTCGTACTTGCCGACTTTGGTATTTTGCATCGCCAACTGGTACATTTCATGAGAGATATCCAGCGCCTTTTCAATCTCAAAAACTTCTTCAGCGGACTTCAATGAGCGCTGTGCTACTACTGCTTTGATCAATTCTTTTGATGAAAAATCATTGACCAGCGAATGG
>CAZNDR010000297.1:0-1887 GCA_964571835.1 uncultured Cytophagia bacterium
CGTAACCAATTGGGCTTTAGTCCAGACAGTTTTTTGACTGGTCATTCATATTATTAATTCAGCTTGGCACTCTGCACTGCCTAATTCGTCTGTCCGAAAATAACCTCCCACAGGTTTCAAAATAGAGGTTAATAGATAGGTACTAATTATGCCAAAAACCTTTTATTTTTCTTCCGCCGCTTTCTCCAGTTTAGCTTCCGCTGAACCCTCAGTTAGATTCTTTTCCAGTATCGTTTCCATCAAAGTATAGACGCGAAACAAATCTTTTTGGTCTCCCATACTGCCAGCGAATTTTGCCAAATCGCAAAGGCGCAAAATCTCATCCACCTGCTTATAAATCGTCTCGTTTAATTGCTTTTCTTGGAGTGCGCTCAATAGCTGAGCGCTGGTTTGTTCCATTGCTGATACCTGATATTTCTGCATCAGATATTTCCGCAAAATTTTTGAAATGGAGGCAAAGCCATTTTTGATGTCCACATCTGTCGCTTTTAAATTGACTGTCTCTCGCAGCGTGGTAAGAAATTCTTCCTCCAGCGGGACGACCTCTACCACCTCAGTCAGCTTCTCCCTTTTTGATTTTCTTTTCCACAGAAAAATCCCAACCGCCAGCAGCAAAATGAATAATCCAATAATCAGGTAGAGAGCATCTTGCCAATCAAATGAAGTAGGTTCTGGCACTGGCTCGATGACCTTAATATCTAACCGATTGGTCGTCAAATAGCGCCCTTCGCCAGTCGAGGTATCAATATATTTTACGACTACCCCTTCGACATAGCCCATTCCCAGCGCCCGCGGCGTCAAAATAAATTCATAAATTTTGGCTGCCTTGGCAACACCACCTTCGGTCAAACGGCGATCAGCGCTGGAGGTCGAATAAATATCAAAATTCTCAATCACTGGATTTTCTAATTCGCTTATTCGATAGCGATCCAGATCACCCATCCATTCCACACGAACAGTGAACGTAACTTTTCGGTTCAAAGGAACTTGTTTAAACTCGATTTCTGCATAAACTTTAATGGTAGATTCAGCAGCGACCTGAGACGAATCTTGAGCTAACAAAGTATAAAAAGCAAAAATAAGAGCAAGAATAATGAGAAAATATTTGACTTGTCGCATCATTCCCTCAAATGTAATTTATATTGACAACCTCTTTGAAAAAAAAGTTTTGAGCGTGCAGCCATTTTTTTAGCACATTCTAAAATAAAAATACTATTCGCCCATAATACGAGCATTGCTGAACTATAATTTATTGGTGGCAAAGACTGAACACTCAGGAAATGAGATTTATAAAATAATCATTTAAATTTTTTCTTGTTAATAAAACTGAGTTCAAACTGACAAATGAATTACTTCTCTTCTCCCACTTCATCATGTTCACAAAAGTACTATGGACTGAGGTAGTTGGTGGAATTATTTACTCGGGGAATCCGTCTTTAAAAAATCTATCTCATTGATATCCTGACCCAAATGCTCCAGTTCCCATTTTACCGAATTTACTAATTCATTATCCGGATATTGTTGAATAAATTTTTCATAGTAAACCTTGGCACTGTCCAGATTGTTTATGTTATTGGCGTAATGGTAACCAATCATAAACAGCGATTGCGCTGCCAGGCGGCTGTTGGGACATTTTTTTACCAGACGTTCATGAGTTTTCACAGAGCTATTGAAGTCGGTCAAATTGTTGGAGTAAATTTGACCAACTCGAAACAAGACCGAATCGATGTTTGTTGCGTTGGGATAGTTTTTGACTATCTCCTCAAAAGTGTTAATTGCTTCTTTGAATTGTTCATCCCGTTCAAAGCGTTTTGCTTCCGCAGCCAGTTGTTCGACAGTTTTTTTTTGTCCACAACTAAAAATGAACAATGATAAAAGAAAAAAAGT
>CAZNDR010000297.1:1897-5807 GCA_964571835.1 uncultured Cytophagia bacterium
TGCTTACTAAAGAAGCAATGCGATTCATACTTCTGCCTCCCCAAAATGGATTTAGCTGTTTCAAAGTCTTGTGGATTATTTAAAATCTAAACTGCAATCAAAATATTTTTTGACGCTAATTTCAATTTTTTAAAAACCATAACGATTGCTAATTGCCAGTTGTCAAAATTTCAACTTTTTTTTATTTAAAAAGTTCCGAGATTGTTTATTTAAATTTTATGGTTAGTCATCAGTTTAAAGTCAAGCTCGAACGCACCAGCATATTTTTGATTCTCGAATACTCAGTTGATAATTTGACACCATGCTACAGAGAGGTTAATAACAAAAATAGCCGTCTGCTAGCTGGCAGATGGCTTTTTTATTTTAGATGAACAAATAATAAAAAGTTTTTCGCTACCGAATCAGCATTAGCTTTTTACTTCCCACAAAGCTGCCTGCTTCAAGCCGGTAGATATAAATTCCGCTGGTTAAATTATTGCCCAACGCATCTTTGCCGTCCCATTTTATGCTGTGATAACCCATTGCCATTTTTTCATCAATAATACCACGGACTTTTTGCCCCAATAGATTGAAAATTGAAAGGGTAACGTGACTATCTTCAGGCAATTGAAAACGAATTTCTGTCTCTGGATTAAAGGGATTGGGATAAACATTTAGAGAAACAGCACTAGGCTCTGTCTCTCCTTGAGTTTGTTTGGGCAAAGCTTCATTACCAAATGATAATTTCGTGCTGCAGAGCATCATCGCAATATCTTCTTCGAGAGTCGGATCATCTTTTCTACTCTGGCGCAACAGGGAAGCGACATCCTCAGCACCTTGGCGATTTTCATTGGAAATATAATAGCCGATTAATGACAGCAGTAATTCGCGCTCTGAATTTGAGCCTGATGGAGCTGACAGCGATACCGCTTTTGCAGCCTCCATATCGCCGGTTGCTGCATAATAATAAGCCTTCCAAACGCGATCAGCGTGTTGAAGCTCTTCGTTGGCGAGATTGCTAGTAAAATCTGCCAGCACATTTAATTTTTCATTGAGACAACCAAGCTTGTAGGCTGATTTGCAGTAAAGAAAAACAATCCTGGCAATCCGTTCATGCGCTGGTTCTGAGGTCAACAGCGATTCAAACAACTGCATGGCTTCTTCGTATTTACCTTCATCATAGGCAATCAAGGCATCCTGGTAAGGAGATGCTTTTATCTTCCAGCTTGGGCCGGCGTTTTGGGAAGAGGATTCATACGGGTTTTTGTCAACGCTGCCATAAAACCAGCTTTCTTGCGGTTGAGCGGCACCCCAATAGTTGCTCTCTGCCAGAATGGTGTTGCCTGATGCGTTGTAAATATAGTATTCATTAGCACCGATATGAAGAAAATCGTTGGCACCAGTATGAACCGGTGAGTCACCAAATTCTGGATAGCCGCTGGGGATGTTGACTGCCCTTGATCCTGCTATATAAGCCATATCCCACAAGTTGCCCTGATAGTAATCTTCGTTGAACTCGGGCGCCGATGTGGAACCGTAAACCACAAGACCGTAGGCTGAGGTAGATGTTCTGAACTCGTTGCCACAAAATAAACCATCTGCAGAATAGATGTAAGCGGCTGTGCCAGATGGAGCATAGATTTTACTCTCATAAACTCTGGGATTGGCGTCGTTTTCGATTAACATCGCTCCCAGGTCATTATCGTGGATATGGCAGAATTGAATGGTTGGTTGGGCAGCGCTGCCCTTGACGTACACACCCCTGACACTACAATCGCTAATTTCACAATCATCAATGGTTGGATCAGAGCCGTCAATATAGACACCAATGTAGCCATTCTCAATTGTACACCCATCCAGATAGGAGGATGATGACGCGCCGCTGTTGAAAACAATGCCGTACCAATCGCCTTTGGAAGTAGCAGTAAATGTCGCACCATTTGCTATCAGTGTGCCATCAACAATTATTTCAGATTTCGATGAATTTATACCACCTGCTTCTACATCCATCGGGGCAAATGTCACGTTAACATTGGGTTCAATTTCAAGAGTAATCCCATTTGAAATGGTGACATCTCCTAATACAGTAATATCATCTTCCCAGGTCATGTCTCTATAAACAGTATCAGCAACTATGGTCCCAAGAATCCAATGGTCATCATCAAATGCTTCAAATATTTGATTATCGTGAGGCGTTCCATTGAAAATATTCCCGTCATCATCATCCGCATTTAGTATTTCATCCATGAAATCTCCAAACGTTTCTTCAAACCCCATATTTGTAATTGCCTCATAGACTAAAGCATTTACAGAATTATGAGACATACCAGACTTATTCCCTAAATCCCAACAAGCACCTCCAATAATTTGTCCCCTTGTGTGAGCTCCGCCCGATCCGGGATATTTCATTTTGGTGTCTAATCTTCTACTCACGGCATATCTTAAAGGATCATTCCTGAAAGAACAAGAATAATAATCCGCTAATCCTTCATCCATTGCATAACCATCCCCATCATAATCATCACCTAACCAATAACCATTTGCGCGGTAATTTACATTATGTGAATATTCATGATAGACAGAACAGCCATAATGGTTGGAAGTTGTTATGGTCATCAATGTTCCATTAGCAGAACCGTTGACTCCTGTACCATAATTGGCTCTGCCTTCCATTTTTTGGCTATACCAATAATTTGAAGAAAATCCAGAAACCTTATCATTAAATTCATGCCAGGCGTTATTCATATAATGAAATACAAAATATTCATTATAATGTCCTGAGTTTTGCCATGTCCAGTTATGATCTGAAGATGTTGAGGCTGTGTTAGAATGAGAATCTTCTGAACCAGTCCAGTTTATAACCCAGCAATGAGGACCATCTAGACTTGATGTCACCGTATAATCCCCAGCACTCGGAACCGTAACACTGTAATAACCGGAAGAATTAGTATTAGCAGAGCCTACATCAGTAACATTAACTTTTAAATCTTGGCAATATGGTGTAATATCCGGAGAGCCGTCTGTTTGCCCAGGTATACTCCAGGTTGTGGTTCTTACTGTTCCTCTAATCTCAGCATTGCGATATAAATCATATTCAAATATTTTCTGACCTGTTTCTGCATCAATCATTACACCTTTATTTATTCCGTTTTCGATTCTAATATGCCAGCATAAATAAAGTTTACCGGTTTTTCTTTGCGGATAAATGAGCAACTCCCCATCCCGAACACTTTCGACTTCGGTATTCAAATTCGTTGCAGCATTTTTCTTTGCTTCTTCCACTGTAATATTTGGTTGAACCGATACACTTGGATTGTCAAAACACGGCGATTTGATCATCAATACCTGACCGTTGGCAGCAATCTTTAATTTTAATTTTACGTTCCATAAAGGTATTTTATTGTATAACTGCTGATAGGTGACAATGAATTTGTTTTCTAATTCCGTTATGCTCTCCAACTCAACTTCAGTATTTCTAACGTTAAGCAAATCTCCATTCTCGTTTATAAAATCTTTAGTAAGTGCATGAATATTTGTTTTATTAACTGAATGAGATTTTAGATAAATATTATTCCCCATTATTCTTTTAGGACCCCCTGAAATCTTATCCCATTGAATAGATAATTCACCCGGATATTTGTCCTTGAAATTTTGAATTTGCCTGCTCTTCTCTTCATCTTGAGAGTAAAGACTAGATGCAATTAATATCGCGGCGATAAAATAAGTGATGATCCTTTTCATTTTATCCTCCTTCAGTTGTTTGGAATGTTAATTTTGACTAATTGATAAGTAACGTTTAATTCAGGATAGTAGATTTTAATCGGCCCATAACCAAGCGCAAACCAGATATAGTGTTCAGCTCCTCTAATTGCAGGAAACAAGTTTAATATCTTATAGCAATTTTCGAATGTACCAATAGGAGTATTAACGG
>CAZNDR010000298.1:0-5799 GCA_964571835.1 uncultured Cytophagia bacterium
AAATAACATTGGATTTTTATTAAACTAATTTAAGGAGGGATAAAAATTGCGAAGAAAAAAATTGTTCTTGGGCCCCACATTAAGCATATTTATAATGGCCATGTTTTTTTATCAAATCGCTTTTTGTGGAACTACTGGAAAGGTTTCTGGAATTATCAAAGATACAGAAACCGGTGATGCACTCCCTGGCGCAAATGTGCTGTTGGAAGGGACGACTATGGGAGGAGCAACTGATCTGGATGGATATTTTTTTATTATGAATATTCCGCCAGGCAACTATACCATTAAAGCAACCATGATGGGCTACAAAACGGCTGAAGCCAGAATTCAAATACAAGTTGATTTAACAACGAAGATCAACTTTGATTTGGTGCCAACAGTCATGGATTTGGGCGAATCGGTTATTGTCACTGCTGACCGCCCGCTCATCCAGCCAGAGGTTACTAGCAAGCGAGCCACCGTCACCGCCGATATGATCGAAAATATGCCTGCCCGTAATGTTCAGGATATTATGACACTTCAAGCTGGCGTCATCATGATGGATAAAGGCAATCAAATTGCTGGTTTTGAAACTCGGGGTATTGACCAGGTCCATGTGCGCGGCGGTAGAAGCGGCGAAATTGCGTACATGGTCGATGGCATGTATGTGGAAGATGCCATTTACGCTGGCATGGGTACGAGCGTCAATCGTGAAGCAATTCAAGAATTAACAACCATCATTGGTGCCTTCGATGCTGAATACGGCGAAGCGCAGTCAGCCGTGGTCAATATCGTAACCAAAGAAGGGGGAACAAATTTTAGCACTGTTTTTGAGTATAATTCAAGTGAAATTACCGGGCTGGTCAATAATGCTGATAATGTTCGCAACGCACATCAAGCGATAGGTTCTATCAGCGGGCCAGTTCCCTTTTTAAAAAATGTAAACTTTTTCCTTTCTGGTGAACAGAGCTATGGTGCTTATACTTCCTATAAATTCGATGATCACACCTACGACACAACTCCCATAAAAGACATTATTAATGATCCCCATCATCCAGTCTATCAAAAAATTGTCAATCAAATCGACCAGGGCATCATTACAGAAATCAAAAATATCAACGAGCTAAAAAATCCAACCACCTTAGAAAGCTATTATTACGCTGGCGATTTGCTGCGCCAGTACCACACTGGCGCGTATCGCACTGCCTGGCGCTACCGCGACGATTGGGATAATGATGGACACCGGGAATTGATTGTCTGGGATGATGTAGCGGGCTGGCGCGGATTGGGTTTTACTCAAAATTGGGACTTTACCGGAAAATTAGCCTGGCGTATTTCGCCAAGCATGAAACTCATTGTTCCGATTCGTTTTAATCAGCGTGTGCAAAGATCCTGGGCTTCGGCTTACACTTTTGCCATGCAAGGTCGCAATGTGCTCGATGACCGAACCGATCAACAAACGCTTATTTTCACCCATCAATTATCACCTAAGTTGTTTTATGAAGTGCGTGCCTCCCGTTTTTATAAAGGGCGTTCCTACACCATTCATGGCATCGATGGTCATCGGCTAACGCCTGGGCATGAAGACGAATTTTCGGATGCCTATCGCATTTTTTATGACGATCCTTCTATCAGCGTAGATTTCGGTCCCCAAGAATATCCTTCAGGAAATTCCAACAGCGGATTTAACGCACCATTATCTTTCGTCCGCTATGATACGTTAAACAATGGGAGCATTCGTCAAATCTATCAGGGTACGGCTGAACAATATTGGAGCTTCAATTTTCAGCAGTCGCTGCAGTTCAAAACCGACGTCACCTGGCAGGCAAATAAAAAGCACCAGTTTAAATTAGGAATTGAATATAAAAGATTTGGCTTCGACAAGGATCTCTTTGGTCAGGATGTTGGTGGTATCAAATTTCTGGAATATCAATATCCCTGGTTAGCTCACGGCTACCCTTCCTATTATCATTTAAAACCAGAAGAGGCAGCCGCTTATATTCAGGATAAAATGGATTTCAAAAATTTCATCATTAATCTTGGTGTCAGGATAGATTATGCTAATTCCAAGGGCAGAGCCTGGGAAGATTGGTCGGACCCGACTTCCGGTATTGTGGAAGGCAAGAAAAAATATCAAATTAGTCCCAGAATTGGCGTTGGGCATCCCATAACGGAGAAGGCAACTTTTCACTTCAACTATGGCCATTTTTTCCAGGTGCCCGACTACCGCGATCTGTATACCAATCAGCATTTGGATTTAAATTCACCGTTGCCATTTTTCGGCTGGGCAAGCATGGATGCCCAGCGGACTATTTCCTATGAAATGGGAGTAGATTATCAATTTAGCAATTTTTGGAAAGTGACTGTCGCCGCCTGGGCAAAAGAAAATAACGGCAATGCTGGCAGTTTCCGTCTCTCAGGTTTTGATCCGGACAGCCTTGGTGGTTACTCTTACTCCATTATCACCAATAATGATTTTGGCAGCTCGAAAGGTATCGATATCACCGTTGAAAAAAGATTTAGTGACAATTATTTTGGCGATATACAATATACTTATTCAGTAGCTAAAGCCAATCAATATTATTCATGGGCTGGCTATTGGGCTGGACAGACAGCCGATACGCGCGCCAAAAAAGAGTATTTATACCAATATGATTGTACCCATCAGGTGACATCGATGTTTGGTATTCAATGGCTTAACGGAATGGGACCAAATGTTTTTGGTTTCAAACCGTTGCAAAATTTCTTGATGCAATTTATCGTTAGGGTGCGTAGTGGCTATCCTTATACGCCATCAGTTGGAGGCCAGTCATTAGAACCGAATACCGCACGTCGTCCGGCCGTTTATAACGTTGATGCTGTTTTTAGAAAGGATTTCTTTTTTGGCAAACAAATTCGCGCTGGACTGGTAGCTAGGGTGAGTAACTTACTTGACACTAAAAATGTATTAAGTGTCTATTCCGAAACCGGCAGCCCATCGCAGCCGAATCCGGGCTATAGCAAAACCAATTACAGCACGAACTGGGATGCGCCCTGGAATTGGTCGCGAGGCCGCACCATCGATTTGGGATTCAGAATTGAATTTTAAATGATAGTGAACGGAAAATTATTCAACTCAAAAAGATAGTTTTTTAATTTGCTCATCGAATGGCAACTTTAACCTGGAGGACATGATAAATGAGAAAAAATATTTTCTCCGGCTTTTTCATACTGTTGATAATTTTTTTCGCCTTATCGACGCTCTCAGCCGCGGATATCAAAAATAGCAAAACCAAGTCATTAGCCAAACCGACAAAAAGTATTGATCTGTCAGTCGGCTTATTAGATGTGGGTAAAATTCAACATGCCATTTTTAATGACGGCAGACTGTCAACCTGGGATTATCGTGAAGTTGTGCCGGCAGTATTTTATAAGGGGTGGTCTTATATTCCTGATTTAAGCATGATGATTGGTGTGCCACAGGATTCAACCTGGACGCCTTACACGACTAATTTGCAAACCGGACGCCCGGAGTTGAAAGGACCTTCGGTTTCAGCCTATTTTGCTGGCGCTGATTGGGGACCTAAAGCAGGTTCATATGGAGGTCTTCACTCAGGCGATATGACCTTTGGAGATGTTCTTTCTGGCTCGACGCTTGGCGACTATCCATTAATGGCAACCAGCAATTATCCGCTCAGTTGGCCTAAAAATGAAGATGGCAATCCCTACTGGCCTGGAATGTGGGCATTGGATCCGAATACTGGCAAAGTAACCTTTGATTCAGTATTAGCCAGCGAGTTTGATGTCGCCAATCCGCCTGTGCCCTGGCGATATTGCCCAACCACTGAGGATACGATATTGGTCGGAAAATTTTTTTCTGATAAAGAAATTTTCTTCAGCGAGACAGATTATGATGTGAACAATCAGAATGTGGTTTATGCCGAAAGCGATGGTGATTCTGCCCAGGGCTATGCCTTAAAAATGCAATTAGATATTTCGGCTTTATCTTATGGTCGCTCTTATGCAGAAGATATTATCTTTTTCCCCATGAAAATAATCAATAACAGCCCTTATGACTATCATGATGTTTATGTAGGATTCTACAATGATAGTGATGTGCCAGAATATAATCTAACCTCGACGCTCAACGATCGCATGGATTGGATGACTTTCCTTCGCAGTGAATATGATGCTGAAAACGATACCACCTACGGTTACAACATGGCCTATATTTATGACTATCGCTACGGAACAGGAAATTTTCCTGGACCCGAATACAAAGTCATTCCAGCATTAAAAATTTTGGAGACACCACCCTCGCCGCGAGATATTGATATGAATGGTGACGGCATCACCGACATTGCAAAAGGTGATCAATTAGGTATTACCGGCTGGCACTGGTTCGAATGGGAGCAACGGCCGGGGCAAGTGGACAAAACACGGCTCGAATTGATAACTTACAAATTATTAGCAGGCGATAACATTGCCATTCTGCCCGAAGAAGATAATGCCTATTTCTGGCCATCTCCAGACGGAGTACTTGATCCCCATTTCGATTCACCCGCAGGAATCAAGGAAATGTTTCCTGACGGAACCGATTGTGTTTTTATTATGAGTTCTGGACCATTTGATCTGGCTGCTGGCGACACGACCACTTTTTCGTTTGCGCTGGTCATGGGTGATGATACTTCAGATGTAAAATTTAATGCCCGCACTGCGCAATTTATGTACGAATTAAATTATCAAGGCGCTGATCCGCCTCCGACCCCAAACGTTACCGCCGTCGCCGGAGATGGCAAAGTGACGCTTTATTGGGATAATATCGCTGAGTCGGCAGTCGATTTGATGACCGGATACCATGATTTTGAAGGTTACAAAATTTATCGCACCAGCTCGAATCCAGTGAATAACGCCTGGGGCGATAAAATTTATGATGGCAACGGTTTGGAAGTTGGTTTTGTGCCTCTCGCTCAATTCGATCTAAACAATAGCATTTCCGGTTTGGATCCGGTTTATCCGCATTTGAATATGGGCACCAATAACGGATTGGTTCACAGTTATGTCGATGAAAATTTGACCAACGGCAAAACCTATTGGTACGCCGTTACCGCTTATGACCGAGGCGTGCCCGATGATCCGATTCTCAATCCTGATAACTGGGCAGAGCTGAACTATCTCGAGACCGCCAAAGGCACGAATCCTAATGCAGCGCCAAACTTAGTCATGGTTGTCCCTGGCAAACCACCTTCAAACTTTGTCGCCTCGGACGTCAAAATTGAGCCCTTACCAGGCACCTATGCCAACCATACCATTGGCCTTGAAATAATCGATCAATTTGCCATTACTGGTCATAACTATCTTCTTTCCTTTAATGATACCTCCACCTCAAATACCACCTTTAGCTTAAAAGATGAAGTGACCAAAAAATATCTGATAATGGATTCGCCCAATCTCGCCGGACAGAAATCTCCCATTGTTGATGGTATGATTTTGACAGTGAGAGAAGATTTCGCCAATGTGACCTTTGATCCAGATTCCATTGAATGGTATCATGGCAATATCCAAACACCGGCCGCGACGAACTGGCAGTTTTCCGGGACTTATATTGCAACCACTCCCTTCGATTATGAAATCAGATTCACTGATGAGCCTGATACTGCCTTTTTCCCGACAACCCTTACCATGCCTTTTGAAGTTTGGAATATTACCATCAATAAAAAAGTGCGCATTGCTCAATATCCTCCAGCCAATCCTGCTGATACCACTGTAGAGATGAAAAATAGCTGGACTAGCGGTGATGAATTGACGATTCAGGAAATAATAGATGGCAAACCAAAATTT
>CAZNDR010000299.1:0-3158 GCA_964571835.1 uncultured Cytophagia bacterium
ACCTATGTCTATAAAAGAAAAGATGAGTGGCGATGTAGCAGTGCTATCAATTTCTGGTAAACTGATGGGCGGCGAAGAGACGAAAGCGGTCCATGAAAAAGTAAAAAGTCTCGCTGCTGCTGGCAGAAAAAAACTGGTCATTGATCTATCCAAAGTCAAATGGCTAAATAGTTCAGGTCTCGGCACATTAATTTCCTGTTTGAGTTCTGTACAAAAGGCACAGGGATCATTAAAAATTGCTGGCGCCACCGAGAAGGTCAATAGCCTTTTTATGATGACCAAGTTAATTACCGTTTTTGACACCTATGATACTGTAGAAGACGCTATGGTAACATTTTAGCTTTACTATTTTTCTCAAAAGTAACTCATTGCCACGGAGTAATTCATTTTCTTCACGCGCGCAAAAACAGTGAGTTGATTTTACTTAGTTATCTCTTTGGGATGTGGCGTTTTTAATAGTTAATGAACTTCGTGGCATTTTCTATTTAAAAAAATCAGCATGACAGTTAGGGATTGAAATTGTAAAGACGGTTTAGCGCGGCTTGGCAACAAAAACGAAGGCAGAACGGATTGATAACTACGCCCGTTCTTTATTCACTTTTGGAAGCGATTTATTTGAATATCATAAAATGCTCAAGAAAATGCTGGTAACAAATACCTTATCAATCGATAAGATAATTTAGTCTGGGTTGTAGACAATTCTATAAAGCAAGCACGACTTGGCAAGGAGAATCCCGATGAAAAAGAAATTAGCCGTTATTTTTCTGGCAATTATGAGTATCATGTTTAGTATTTCGTTTCGGCAGGCAACTCAAGCTGATTATGTACCTGGTCAGGTGTTGGTAAAATTTCGGCCGGGATATACCGCCTCAGTGGTTTCCTCAGCTTTATCTGAAGTAGGAGCTATGACGATACAAACTTTTCCCCGAATTAATGTCTGGCACTTAAAAATCAGCAGCCAGGTAAGTGTTAGCGAGGCGGTAAAAAAACTAAACGCACTGACAACAATCGAATATGCCGAACCAAATTACCTCTATCATACCTGGCTCACACCCAATGATCAAAATTTTTCGCTCCAATGGGGAATTCATAATAGCGGTCAATCTGGAGGAGTCGCTGATGCTGACATTGACGCACCGGAAGCCTGGGATATTGAAACGGGCAGTAGTGCTGTTTTAATTGGCTTAATCGACACGGGGATCAACTATCGACACGAGGATCTGATTAATAATATCTGGACCAATCCGGGCGAAGATGCCTGGGCAGATCCGTACAACCCGGCAACCGGCAACGGATTGGACGATGATGGCAATGGTAAAATTGATGATTGGAAAGGGTGGAATTTCATTCTCAATACCAATAATGCGATGGACGATGAAGGGCATGGCACTCATTGCGCTGGAATTGTCGGTGCTGAAGGCGACAATGATGTGGGCATTGCAGGCGTGAATTGGCATGTCAACATATTGCCCATGAAATTTCTGAATGCCGAAGGAGAAGGAAATTCTATTGATGCCGTGGCAGCAATTTTTTATGCTATCGATATGGGTGTCGATATTTTAAGTAATAGCTGGGGCGGCAGTGAAGAATCGTTGACCATGAGAGATGCTATTGCCGCAGCCAATGAGGCTGGAATTTTATTCGTCGCTGCTGCCGGCAATGATGGCATTAATACGGACGATTACCCCAATTATCCTTCCTGCTATGATCTGGAAAATATTATTTCTGTTGCTGCTTCAGATAATCAGGATAAACGTTCAATCTGGGAGAGCGATGGCGGCGGCAATGGAGGGTCAGAATGCGGCAGTTGTGGCTTTATTATGTATCGCAGACCGATACCTGTAAAATGGGAAAATGATCCCCGAACCTATGCCAGCTCTGGTTCCAATTATGGTCTGGTTTCAGTTGATCTAGCAGCCCCCGGAACAGATGTTTACAGCACCTATCAATTGACCTATCGCGCCTTATCAGGAACATCGATGGCTACGCCATTTGTGGCTGGTGTTGCTGCACTATTAAAAGCACACCATCAGAATTTGACCCATTCAGAAATTAAGCAAATACTTCTGCAAACAACGGATTATGTGGCAGATTTTGAAGGCAAAAGTGTCACTGAAGGTCGATTGAATGCGTTTAAGGCGCTGTCAGTAGGATCGGAATTAGCCAAAACAAGAAGTCAGACACAATTGAAAGAAGAAATAACTAATTTATAATATGAATGACTAGTTGAAAAAAACGAAATGAAATGAAGGGCTAAAGCCCAAAAATCTATGGTGAAATTATGAAATTTTCGTTCTAAAGAACGGAGCTATTCACTTTTCATGAATAGCTCTGCCATTTATGGCGGAGAAAGTTATGAAATCCGACATCAGTTGGGCTTTAGCCCACTCAGCTTTTTGACTAGTCATTCGTATGGATAGTTTTCGTTCTCGCTTAATGACCGAAAAATTGAGATAGTTTTTGTGTTTTAAAGATTGCTTTAATAAAAGGAGAAGATTCCTCAGCACAAATCAGCATCCCGCAGAAATGTGTTGGCATCAGAACCGAAGAAAAAATTCATCATTATTTAGCAGATTGTTTTAGTAAGACTGAGAAGGAGCTCCTTCCGTGATTAAATCTGGATATGCTTTGATCCTGAGTTGGTTAATCGTACCAATTTGTTTTTCGCAGACAAATGATTCATTAGTAATCAAAACCATCTATAATGAAGCACT
This sequence comes from uncultured Cytophagia bacterium, assembly GCA_964571835.1. Lineage (GTDB taxonomy): Bacteria > Zhuqueibacterota > Zhuqueibacteria > Thermofontimicrobiales > Thermofontimicrobiaceae > CAZNDR01. The sequence goes on from CAZNDR010000299.1 coordinate 2,715, forward strand.
ATCCAGTCGCATGGCTTATGAGAACTTGCGCTATTTGTGTAAGAATATGAAGGGCAGGGTAACCGGCTCGCCGCAGGCAGCAGCGGCGGTGGAATTTGCCCGGCAGGTGCTGGAAAATATGGCGCTGGACTCAGTCTATTTGCAAAAGGTGATTGTGCCCAATTGGTTTCCGGGCGAAAAGGCGTCGGCATCAATTTCCTCGAGCTTATTTGGCTCAAAAGAAGTGCGCGTATGTCCCTTGGGAACTTCAATTGGTACGGGCAATGAGGGCGTGCTCGGGCAAGTAATGGAAGTCAAAAATTTTGCCGAATTGAAAAATGGCGGCCGAGAAGTGGTAGAAGGCAAAATAGTTTTTTTCAATCGGCCGATGGAAACGACAGTAATCAATACCTTCGCCGCTTATGGTGAGGCGGTAAACCAGAGGACTTCCGGCGCGGCTGAAGC
>CAZNDR010000299.1:3168-5797 GCA_964571835.1 uncultured Cytophagia bacterium
GCGCTGTTGCTGCCGTGGTTAGATCAGCTACTACAGCGCTGGATACTTTTCCGCATGCTGGCGTCATGCGTTATCAACCGGGAGTCAAAAAAATTCCCGCCATTGCCATTTGCACTGAACATGCTGATTTGTTAAGCCACTGGATGAAAAGAGATGCCAATTTGTTTTTTTATTTTAAAACCAACTGTCAACAATTTGCAGATGTCACATCGTTTAATGTTATTGGCGAACTGAAAGGCAGCGAATATCCTAAAGAAATTATTGTTATTGGCGGGCATCTCGATGCTTGGTACAATACCGAAGGTGCGCACGATGACGGCGCAGGCTGTATTCAATCGATTGAAGTGCTCCGCCTTTTTCAAGTACTGCAGCTCAAGCCGAAAAGAACTATTCGGGCGGTTTTGTTTATGGATGAAGAGGTGGCTCAGCGGGGCGGTGCTGCTTATGCTGAACAGACTAAGAACCAACAGCATTATTTTGCCCTTGAATCTGACCGAGGGGCGTTGATACCGCGCGCTTTTTCTTTTGATGTCAGCGACAAGCTATTTTCTCAATTAAAAACATGTGAAGCTTATTTTAAACCTTACGGAATTAATGATTTTGTGCCAGGCGGTGGAGGCGTAGATATAGGTCCGCTAAAAAAATATAAAGTACCATTAGGCTCGATTGTCCCGGATTGTCAACGATATTTCGATTATCACCATTCGGCAAATGATAGCTTTGAACAAATCAATATCAGAGAATTACAGATGGGCAGCGCCGCTATCGCAGCGATAATATATTTGATCGATAAATATGATTTGCTGACAGCAGCTAAATAATTTGTAATTGTCGATAATTCTACCAGAAATTATTAGCCCCTAAAAAGAGATGGATTCCAGAGAAAGAGTGTTGGCCTCGCTGAATCACCAAGAACCGGATCGCGTCCCAATTGATTATTGGGCGACCGACGAAGTGAATGCTGCCTTATTAAAAAAATATGGCTTTTCAGAAAAAGAAAAGTTGTTGGATTTTTTCGAGGTTGATTTTCGTTACCTGGATGGTCCACAATTTATCGGTCCAAAAATAATTCGGCAGGATGGTTCAGAGGAAGACCATTTTGGCGTGCCGCGAAAGAAGGTAGCTTATGGAAAAGGCGGCACTGCCGGGGTTTACGTTGAAGTGGCTGAATATCCGCTGCAAAGTGCAACATCAATAGCTGAGATTGAAGCTTATCCCAAATGGCCTCAGCCGGAATGGTTCAATTATGAAGTAGTAGGTCAGCAGGCGCGTTTGGCAAAAGAAAAGGGAAAAGTGGTCGTCTTCATGGGCGACCGGCTCAATCGCTGCGCCCAGCTCAAACCGGCCATGTACGTGCGCGGGGTAGATCAGATTCTCGTGGACACGATTTTAAATCCCAAAATTGCAAAGGCTATTTTCAGTCGGATCGCTGATTTTTATGTAGAATACGCCAGACGTACCCTTGAAGCAGCAGAAGGAAATATCGACATATTTTTCACCGGTGATGATTTTGGCACCCAGACGAACACTTTTTTACCATTGCAAAGCTGGCGCGAGCTGCTCCGAGATGGGTTTAAGCGGTTTATTGAAATTGGTCATCGATTTGGCTGTAAAGTGGCGCATCACACTTGCGGCAGCATTTATTCGCTGCTGCCAGATTTTATTGACTGTGGCCTCGACATCATTAATCCACTTCAGCCAGAAGTCGAAGCGATGGATTATGCGAAAATCAAAAAGGAATTTGGTGCTTTCATTGCCTTTCACGGTGGAATTTCCATTCAGAAAACCATGCCTTATGGCAGCAAAGAAGATATCATAAACGAAGTAAGAGATCGGAGAGATAAATTAGCGCCAGGCGGAGGTTTTATTTTTTGTACAGCACATAATCTTCAGGTTGATACGTCGTTGGACAATATCGAAACATTGTTTCAGGCTTACCACAATTTAGGCCGCTATAAATGTTAAAAACGGCCCTCACCAAAAAGTACTTTAATCTGTTGAAAGACTTTTTTTTAAATTATTAGTCAGTAACCAAAACGAGCGTCCTGGCCCAAAATGTCGGTTAATAGAGTTAAAAATAGACTCAATCATTGAACCAACCGATTTTGCCTCTGGTTCATCCAATTTATTAATGAAAGAAAACGCTGCTGCCCGGAGCACAAAGGTTACCATAAACAGCGCATGGTAATTGATCATGGTAAAGCCAGCAAAATTTATCTGTATCGAAACTAATAGTTGAGCTAATATGCCGCCAGCAGTCATGGCGATGAAGTTAGTGATGCCAACCAGTGCGGACTGGACCGCGATGAAACCAGTTTTGCCGTGCTCAGGCAGGCTGTATATAACCATGTTGAACATAACCAGGTTAAAGCCGGACCAACAGACGCCAGTAAAAACAAGATCTGTCCAGATAGGCCAAGAAGAATTGGGTGTCGAGATAAAATAGGCGATGGGCAAAATAGTCATCCCGACCACGGTCATTTTGATAACCGGTTTATGTCCGAATCGGTCGATGAAGTGTCCCCAAAACGGTTGGGTTAAGAGCGTCATGGCGGAGTTGCCAATGCTTAGCAGCGCCAGCTTCGAAAGCTCCAGTTCAGCGTTTTTAGCAGATAAACTGGGAAAAAGC
>CAZNDR010000300.1:0-5789 GCA_964571835.1 uncultured Cytophagia bacterium
TCCACCATTTATGGCGGAGAAACTTATGAAATCCGAAATCACGTGGGCTTTAGCCCAATCAGCTTTTTGACTGGTCATTCATATTAATATAAGAGAACGAGTGCTAATCCACGCCAGCATGACGTTTGGTGAGAATGACGATTTTGCAGCGCAGGGCGTTAGTCCCTTAGATTCCCAGTTGGTGTTCTTGTGAGAACCGTCGATATAATCCACTACAACAGAAAGAATGGAGATTTTAAATGGCTAAGCCAGAGCGGTTGGAAAAACCAGCAAAACCTCCCAATCATCCCCAGCCGGTTTGGTTTTATCCGTTCGAAAAATGGCAAAGATATCATTCAATTGCTTTAAACCATAGAGTGCAAGAAATAAATTAAAAACGAAACTTGAACCAAAGTTCATAGCCAATATTGCATCATATTATACGCCCTCATCAGTCGCCATTGGTTTGATAATTTTGGTTTACTTCCTGACATTTGCCATTAATTAAAAATTGCCACCACTGCCAAAGTGGACATTTTAGTTAGCTGGAATTTCAGGCATTATGTTCGTTAAAATAAAATTCGACAATCAATGCAGTTAATTTGCCTTCAGGTCATCATATTGTTAATGTTTATTCACCCCGACAGGTGACAAACAATAAAAAAGATTGATGCTGTTTTGCTGATAGTTAAAATTTGTGATAAACAAAACAAAGAAATATCCAGCAAAACTGCTCAGGATATAAGAAATTATTTTCGTTAACAAGCAAGCAGAATACACGAAAAAGGATTTTTACCATTGGGATTTTAAGCTTAATTCGTCTTTTGAATTTTGACATTTGATATTGACTTAATTCTTCCTTCATCTCGCGAAACAATTACGTTTATTCAAAAAAGGAAACCGAAACATATCGATCCCAGATAATCTTGAGAAAACTTAAAGGGTGCTTTCGCTTGGTAATTGGCAAAATTTGTTGGTGAATTTTGGATTTTACATTCTTATTTTTTAGACGGCATTCAGAAAATGAATTGGAGCTTGAGATGAGCCACATGAAAATATGTATGGTATTTTTGATGTTAATTTTTGTATCGTTGCTGATTTTTTCATGTAATGGACTTATTTCATCCAGGATCAAGGTGGACCCTGACGTCAGTCAATTAAATCAATATGAGACGCTTATTATCCACATTACGTTACGACATCCATTTGATAATCCGTTTGATTCAGAGGAGATTTGTGTGAACGCGGTTTTTAAAACACCGCAAGGACAAACTTTGTATCTGCCCTGTTTTTACAAAGCAGGCACGAGAAAAAAATCTACCTGGGAAGGTCGATTTACAGCAAGTCAAGCAGGAAGTTATATCTATTTTATTGAGGTTGCTTCCAAGCGGGATTCATCTGTGTCTAAGACTCTTAAATTGGATGTAACTCCCTCAAACCAAAATGGATTTTTACGGTTGAATCCCAATTCCAGCTACACCTTCTTGTTTGACTCAGGTAAGCCGTTCCGTGGTATCGGCATCAACCTGGGATGGGAATTGCCTTCCAATGGCAGATATAGCTATGAAAGCTATTTTAATGAACTAGCAAAGAATCGAGCTAACATTATTCGCACCTGGCTATGCCCTTGGAATCTTTCCTTAGAATGGAGCAAGGTTAGCAGCTATATTTCCTTTAGCGATGAACTAGGAAATTGGGAAAAGATGTTTGACCACACGGCGGGCTTGAAATTATCATCTGACAAAACCCGTTTCTGCGAGGATGATACCAGCCGTATCATTATTGATTCTGACAACGTTGAGTCGATAGTATATCATTTAAATGACATGAGAAAATTCAAGATTAAGCTTTATTATAAAAATTATCTGTCTCAACACAAAATCAAATGCTATTCATCTGTCGATAATAAGCTTTATACACCGATTGATATTCAATTCAGTCAACCCGGCAACACGGCTGAAAATTGGTATTGCCTTTTTATCGCTGGTCTTAATGAACTCGCGGCAGGGACGAATTATCTCAAAATTGAGTTTCTATCCAAATTGGAGGGAACACCACAATTAGCCAACATCCAAATTGAATTTGGCAAAGCACTCAATATCAGCCAGGCATCAGGACTGACCCGTTATAATCAACAAACGGCTGAGCGATTAGATGACATATTTCATCAGGCAGAAAAACTGGGAATATTTATCATATTAACTCTTGATTACTATGGTGTTTTTAATGATGTCATTGATTATTTGGGATTCAATGCCGATTGGCGAGCCAACCCCTATAATGCGGCGAACGGTGGGCCTTGTGCTACGCCAACGGACTTTTTCACCAAAAGCAAAGCAAAAAAAATCTATAAAAACAAGTTGAGATATTTAGTCGCCCGTTGGGGATATTCCACCCACTTAGCCTGTTGGGAATTTTGGGACGAAATTGATAACGTGATGGCAACACAACATGTCCCTGCCGAAGCAATCATAAATTGGCATCAAGAAATGGTAGACTTCTTGAAACAAATTGATCCTTATCAGCACCTTGTCTCAACCAGCGTGTCTCAACGTGAGATCTCCGGCTTATGGGACATAAAAAATATCGATTTTGCACAGCATCATCACTACGGCTCCACTATAAACTTAAGAGATAGCCTTTTCAACTGTGGGCTACGCCTCAATAAGCCAGATGTGATTGGCGAATTTGCTTTAGGCTGGAAAGGGCCCGGCAAGGACGAACCGGCTGAGTTGTACGAAAGTGAATGGCACAATGGTCTTTGGCGTGGACTGTTCTCTCCGACACCGATTTTGCCTTTATCCTGGTGGTGGCAATGGCATTTTGATAACAATCAATTTTATCATTTAAAAATGGTAGCTGATTTTGTTTCATTGATAGAAAAAGACGAAATCGCTTGCTTTCAGGATATCCCGGTGAGCACTGAACATCCGCTGGTAGAAATATTGGGATTTCACTGCGGAGAACAAATGGCTTTTTGGGCAAGAAATCACAATAGTTACGATTTGAAAGACCTAACACTGGAGGTAATGGCTAATGAAGATTCTACCAAAGCCTATCTGGTAAAATACTATGATACCTGGGAAGGCAGCTGCTCAGATGATTTCGAATTAGGAATAATTGAGAATAAGCTCATCTTAAATGATATCAATCTGAAAACAGACCATGATATTGCGATCTGGCTTCGACCATTTATAAAATAGATTGCAACCAAAGAAGATAGCGAGCAACCGTTTCTTGGCTTTATTATTAATTGGGGCTGCAATAAAATCAAATACTTTGCTTTTGTAATCGAGTTGAAACTATCTCCAATGATAAATGAAAATGATAACCACAAAACTCAAAATAGCAGCGAGCCATAAAAAAACCTCTCAAAGGTGAGCCGACCTTTGAGAGGTTTTTTTTCTTATTTTTTCGGTGGAAATTTCTGCAACACTTTTTCGACTGCGACTAACAAATTGTTCTTGGGATCGCTTCGATCCAGCACATTGGAACCGACACCGCGCCAGACCAACTCTTTTTTCTCGCGATCGATAATGTCGATGATCAATGTGCCCTGTTGGTAATGATAGACATGTCCCGGTGTCACCCATCTTCTGCCGAATCGGCCAATGTGATAGGTTGGAGGTGTTACTGTTGCTTTGTTTCTGGCGGTGGCATAATAAGCAATTAGAAAATCTGCCTGGTGCGGAGCGGCTGCTGCTTGAAATCCTCTTGCTGTCAAAATAGAACTGATCTCTTTTTCTGCCTTCTTTTCAAATAACGGATCTCTAATGACGTCCGGTTTCGGTTTCTCGGGCAACCTATTTTCCGGCACAAAAGCAAAGGTTCTGTAAGCGGAGAAATCGAACTGATCATCATAATCAATTATCACTTTCATTGATGAGCATCCCATAGCGACAATAGCCATCACTATTGACAGCGCCATAATTGTTTTCATTTCATGATTCCTTTCGGCAAGTGAATTGTTATTGCAAATAAATAATAGCGACAATTTGGCTTGAGTGAATTCAACTTTAATGCCACAAAAGAAAAATTTGTTTAGGTTTGAAAATAATAACAGCTTATCAAAAAATCAACTGCTTATCAACCCAAAAATGATGAACAAAATAGGACAGTGATGGACCAATTAGTACAACATTTCTTTGTTACCATGGAAAAACTCACTTGTGAAATTTTAATGACAGCAAGCAAAAGCAGTTCTGTTAGACAGATCGGCAAATTCCATTTCTGTTTTTCAAGCTGGTGGAATTGGGATTGGTGCGTTACGCAATATATTTGAACCACAATTTTTCATAAGAACCAATTGCTGCGCCTCAAGGGATTATTATCAAATAGTCCTAACAAGCTGTGAAGAAAACAACTGCTGAAGATCCGTTTCTGGTGATAACAAAGTCAAATGCCTATTACTTTGGTCGCACTTTGACCGCTGTTCCGTAAGCGAGCAATTCGGCTGCACCCTGCATCACGGCTGCAGTGACAAAACGAATGCAAACAATGGCATCGGCGCCCAACGCTTCGGCGTTTTTCACCATTCGGTCAATCGCCTGCTCGCGCGATTCTGCCAGCATTTTAGTGTATTCGGTAATCTCGCCGCCAACCAGAGTACGCAAACCAGCCATAATATCTTTGCCAATATGCCGGGCTCGGATGGTATTACCTCGTACCAAACCTAACGTTTTGACAATGTTATAATCTGCCAATTCATCTTGTGTGGTGATTAACATTTTAACCTCCTATTGTTCAATATTTTTCTCGTAGTAATCGTCCTCCTTGCTGGCTTGATGGTCAGTCAAAACCTTGATAAAGAGCAGGCCAACACCCAGAATTGCAATCAGGCCTAAGACACCCCAAGGAAATGCAGCAATCAGCCCAACCAAAATCGCAATACAAAAAATGATTACGACAATCCCCAATAAGAAATAGCCCATCTTTTCCATCGTCTCTCCTTTTAAAATTTTATCAATTTTTTGCTTTTGATAAACCAGTAATTGAGAATGGCACAAAAATTTAGCCACAATATGTCATCGCTAAGCTAACTGAGCAACACGTTAAAGTTAAATGGATAAATAAAAATACAAGAAAACATAAGCGACGGAATAAATTTTTTAAAAACTGATTTTTGAGTCAAAATTGCTTTTCCGAGATCACAGATTTTAAAGCAGACAGTCATCCCTTTTTCTTCAGTTCTCCCGTGGCAACCAACAGCAAAATTCTTTTCAGATAGCTATAGCTGGAAAAAAAGATGAAAGCGACAGCTAATGGTGTAAAAATTTGCCGCATCAAGCGAATATTAAAAATATAACCAATCATCATAAAAGATAAAAGATTCACGGTTACTTTACCGATAAAATTGGAATGAATAAGGAGCCTGTACTTGCTTGCCAAAACAGTACCAACCAGCAAAATGATCAGGTCTCTGCCGACTACTATTAAGACTAGCCACAGAGGCGCCGAGCCTTTTAAATTTAAAATAATCAGCACTACGCCGATGGAAAGCTTATCGCCAAGCGGATCAAGAATTTTTCCCAAATCTGACATCTGATTGAATCGCCTAGCAATGATTCCATCCAGGTAATCTGAACAAAAAGAAAATAAAATGAGAATCGCGACAATCTTTAGTTTATCATACCATACAAAATAACTTATTGGGAGCAATAGAATAATTCGGAAAATGGATAACAGATTTGGAATGGTAACGATTCGGGCTGATTGGTCGTGGCTCATTTTTTTTTGAGTTTAATTAAATCGAGTCGAAATATTTTTTTATTAAAAATAGTCAAAATCATTATCAAAGTCAAGCTGAAATT